>CAJXDX010000087.1 GCA_913052275.1 uncultured Pseudomonadota bacterium
GGCTCACCAGTAAATTCACCATCAAACTCCAGGCGGACATGTTTTGATTCATCATTGGAATTAACCTCAATGTTTTTAAGAACAAAAACTCCTGATGCACCTGCAGGTATTATCCAGCTCAAAGATAAAACCATTATAATAACCGCATTGAGCCCGGATGGTCTCAGGAAACTCATAATTTAATCCCCTCAGAGTGCTTCAAAGCGATTATCAGGACTGATTATATCGGTGATACGTACTGCAAATTTTTCATTAACAACAATAACTTCCCCCCGTGCTACCAGTAAATCATTGGCACGAATATCTAAAGGCTGTCCTACCATGCTGTCCAGTTCAATAATCGATTGTTCATCCAACTCTAGAAGATCACTGATCAGCATCTGGGTCCGCCCGACTTCCACAACAATAGAAAGCTGAACATCAAAAAGAAAATTTATGTCGATGTCACCATTTGTGAGGGGGTCCTCGGAACCACCTTCTCCTTCAGCATCCTCTCCTTCTTTCTGCTCCTTCTGACCGCTATTTTCCGCCTTAACTTCTGATAGTATCTGATCGCGGTTTGCCTTCAGTTCACTTTCAACATCCGACCAGTCAAGGTTTTCTAGATTTTCAAAAGCTTCTTCTTCTGCCATTTTTCAATTGTTAAATAGTTTCGTGTAATTTTTTATCTGACTGTTTATTCACAAAAGATATTCCACAAACAAACAGATCAAAATCATTGTATGGTCAGACAAAAAAAGATTATTTATACAAACTGATTACCATGTTACTGACGATAAAATTCCAGAAACAATATTCTGCGAATTGGTACGGTATCTTCCCAGGATGATTTGTTGGGAAAAAGTGAATTCAGTCTTATTTGTAAATCATTTTTGATAACGGCCCGGTTTTTTGTATCATCAAACTGTTCAACGGTTATGGAATTCAAATGTGTAATAACCAAATCTCTGGCAATTGGTAACCTGTTTTCTAACCACTCTTTTGCTGCTGAATTTTCAAACGCCAGTTGTATACTGCTTTTTAAAAAATATTTGTCTCCAGGCATATTGACCACAAAAGTCCCCAGATCCAGATAAAGAGGATCTGCCAGAGGGGGGGGGCCTTCTCTGATGACATTATTTTCTTCAACTTCTTCCTGTGCAAACAAAACCGGGTAAAAGAAAAAAAACCATAATGAAAATATAACGCAGTACTGCACTACAATATTTGAGAAGGAAAGACTTTGTTTTGATCTTTTTTTTTTCCTAAGACAATTCTTCAATCGCCGTGACTTGCATGTTATGTAGTTGCAATAAATCAAATTTTATAATTGATTTGTGTAAAAACTTAATAGCCAGGTTACAGTCAGCTGTTATGTAAATAATTTTTTTTGGTCACTGGACTACAAATTCCTCAAACAAAACTTTTCTGATTGGCTCAGGATCTTCCCATTCTGGTTTGCTTGGAAAGATCTGACTGATACTACTGATTAAACGTTGTTTCAATGCTTCTCTGGCATCTGATTGTTTTACATCTTCAACAGACAATTCCTGCAATTCTGCAAGAACAATATCTTTTACCTCAACCAGTCTTACAGTCAAATAGGCAGCTGCACCTGGTTCACTGAGCATCAGCTGTATAGTAGTTTTTAAAAACCGACGACCGTCCTTCAGGTTTACTACAAAACTTTCAAGAGGCAGAAAAACAGGCTCCGCAAGCGGCTCGGCCACGTCTGTTACAGGTTGTTCTTCCTCAGGTAACTCTTCTTCTTCATCACCAGACATCAGCAAAAATACTACTATGCCAATGACCAGTAAAAGCACTACAGCGACAATTATTATGATCAGTTTCTTTTTGCCACCGCCACTTTTAGTCTCGCCATTACCATTACCTCCACCACCTTCTTCTACTTCTTCTTCTGCCATAGCAACTCCATTTGTTATCTGTGATATTTAACATACTGCAGAAATAATTTGCATTTAAGCAGTAATATTAAAACTCCCGATTTCAATCCAGCAATTTAAATATAACAGCTGTCTTTTGTAAGTTTCATATTCTCATCCTGTACATAACTGATACATTTCAACTGGATGAGGCCCATGCGCGTGGTGCGCCCTGGAAATACATTTCAGGATATTTATTGCGTGCAACTTTGAGCATTGCTAAAAATTTAGGAACGTATTCATGTGTTTCTTTACGAAGTTTAAGTTTCCAGAAATTTCTGGTTCCCTGTGATTTCATCTGGCGTTCCATGTAATTCGGACCTCCGTTGTAACCAGCCAGAGCTAATTCCCAGTTTCTGTTGAACCTTTCCCCGAGTTTTTTCAAGTAACGGGCTGCAGAATGCGTGGCTTTCCTCCAGTTAAGCCTGTCATCTGAAAAAAAACCCACACTTAATCCATAATCTTCTGCTGTGCTTCGAGTAAACTGCCACATTCCCCGTGCATGTCCGGAGTCAGCCTTTGTATCAAAACAAGATTCAAGTATGGGTAAATGTGCAAGTTCCGGAGGTAATTTGTATTTGTAAAAAACTCTATGGATATAGTTGAGATACCGTTTTGATGAAGCCCTGTTTAAACAGTTTTTAACATGATTGTTATTACTGTAGACCTGAACGAATTTATTTATACGCGGATTGGACTGTTTCCACACTGTTTCATTCTTGTACTGCCTCTCATCTATTTTCACTGATGGTTTGAGACTGCACCCTGCAATGAATACCGAAATGAAAATCAGCAGATGCTGGCGAGTAATTTTATTTTTATTTTTTTTATTCCGTATCAAAAATACCGATGATTGACCAATGTTTCGCAGGAGAATATTTCGCCAACCTGAAGACATGATAAATCTTTATATGCTTGATTTTGCTTATCTTTTTTGTTATACACTCCAAACACTGCAGAGCCGCTCCCAGAGACTAATGCACCAAATGCACCATTTTCAAGCAATAACGTTTTCAATTTTGACAATACGGGATATTGAACCAGCAAAGAAGATTCAAACTGGTTATTCATTTGAGAATTGAGGTCATCAAATGATCGAATACTTGGAAATTTATCCTGCATTTTTGGAAGACAATTTTGGTAAGCTTGAAGCGTGGATATCGAAAAAGAAGGTTTGATAATGACCACATGAAATTTGGGATAATCAGGTAAGTCCCTCAGTTTTTCTCCACGACCTCCTATTTCGGTTGGTCCGGGTTTAAGGAAAAATGGAACGTCAGAACCCAGTTCCAGGGCAATTTCATGAAGGGTTTCCGGAGATATCAATCCTCCAGATTCAGATGAGCCTCGAAAAATATAATTTAAGGCCTGAAGCGTTCCAGCCGCATTCCCGCTGCCTCCGCCGAGTCCTGCACCATAAGGGATTTTCTTTTCAAGTAAAATATCATAATTTACTTTAATTCTGCTTACCTGTTCAAAAGCCCTCACAGCTCGAACGACTAAATTATCTTCATCAGGTTCTGAAAAAGATGCTCCTTTGATTCGAAAATTTAATCCTTGTTTTTTGTTTTCTGCAAAGGTTAATGTATCATACAAACTGACAGGAACCATGTGCATGTATAACTCATGAAACCCGTCTTCACGCTTGCCTAAAATATATAGCAGAGGATTTATTTTTGCAGGTGTCTGGATTTTCATTCAATCCGCTCCACAAGCCCATTTCAGCCAGTGTACGTCCTGAGGATTTTCCAGCAATGGTGAAATTTCTCGCAAAACTTGATGATGATATTCATCCAGCCATTTAACCTCATCTGGTGAGAGAATATTTCTGTCAATCAGTCTTCTGTCAAATGGAATCAGAGTCAATGTTTCGAAACAAAGCCATCCCTTCCCTGCTGGATGTTCCTGATATCCTTCGGCTTTTTTAACTATATACAGATTCTCAAGACGAATTCCCCCCCAGTCAGCTTCATAGTATCCCGGCTCATTGGATAACACCATTCCAGCCTGCAAAGCCACATCGGAAGAAAAAGGTGAAATTCTCTGAGGTCCTTCATGCACGTTCAGAAAAGCGCCCACCCCATGGCCTGTTCCGTGTCCGAAATCCAAACCTGCATTCCACAGACATGAGCGTGTAATTGCATCCAGGGAAGTTCCGTTTGTCCCTTCTGGGAATACCTGGCGCGCCAGATGAATATGAGCCTTAAGTACCAGTGTATAAATTCTTTTTTGCTTCTGGTCCGGATTTCCAAGAATTACTGTACGAGTTGCATCCGTTGTACCTCCTGCACATTGAATCCCTGAATCAACAAGAACCATTTCTCCGGATTTAATCGGATTTTCACTATCAGGGGTGCCGTAATGAACTATTGCCCCATTTGTACCTGAACCGACGATTGAATTGAAACTAAGGTCGGAAAAACCTTCTGCTTTTTGATACTCCTCTAACAGCCAGTCTGAATAATCCTTTTCTGTTAAAGGATGACCAGCTTCAAATGAATTTTGCAGTTTACTGAAACTTCTGACTACTCCCGCTCCTGCCATCTTATGAGCAGTTTTGGCGGCACTTATTTCTGAAGAATTTTTAACCGCCTTTTTTAAAATTACAGGACTCTCTTTTTCGACAACCTGGGATTCGCTGAAAGCCAAAAGTGTTCCCATTGTTACAGATGAAGAGTCAAGCCAGACTTGCAGGTTTTCCTGTCCCGCAAGTTTTGTTAAAAAACTCTGGTACTCTGAATATGGACGGAATTCCCAGTCCGGGCAATACTGACTTAAATTTGCTTCCGGATGATGACAGAAACAAATAGCACGGTCCGGAAATATTGCAGCATAGGCTTCAAATACCGGATTATATTCAATATCACTGCCTCGTAAATTTGTAAGCCATGCAATTTCATCAAGCATACTTAGAAGTAATACATCCGGATTTGAATCTTCATCTGACCCGATTATTTTTAATTCATTCCTTATATCCTGCAATTTAGCGCTACTGTCTTTACCTGTGAATTTTAAAGGCAGAGGATAAATCTCATTTCGTGGAAGACTTGGACGGTTAGACCAAACTGAATCAACCATATTTGGAGATACAGACACAAGAGTATGCCCGGCTTTCTCAATAGCAATTTTATAACGTCTCCACAGTTTTGGACTCATCACAAAGGGATCGGCACCAACTTTTAATGTATTTCTGGATTGGCCTGTAATCCATTTGTGCGGTTCATCAACACCCTCATTGCCCAGTTTTTGGATATCGAACTGTTTCCCGCATGTTTGTTCAGCCTGCAAATGGTAACGTGAATCAACAAAAAGCTGGGGACGACCTTCTGCACAAAAAACAGCAGTCCCAGCCGACCCGGAAAATCCGGAGTTACCTTCACTTACTGTTGAAGCTTCCAGACGCCTGTTTTGAGGTGGTACATATTCATTTAAATGTTCGTCAGTTGAAACAACAATCAGCATGTCCAGTCCTTGCCTTGTCATTTCTTTACGCAGTTTTTTTAACATATATTTATTTTTTCAGTTTATAGAATCTGATTAAATTTCAATGTTTTATTCACGATCCGTTTATTTTAGACAAGCCAAATCACTATGAATTCATCAGCATAAATTTAAGAATTTAACCATTCAATCCTCAATTTCAATATCTTGAATTGAATTGCTAGTATAACACAAATGAATGCGGGGCAACTTATTCAAAAAAAGTTGCAGTTAGAATTTGAATGAAATTTTTGAAAATGAAGCACCGTTAAATATTTAGTGCTTTGAGGAGATGATTTTTGAAATAATCAGGAAATGTTTGGGCCTGCCTGTAGAATTTCTTTGCTTGATCCTTCTTCAAACTGCTTGAAGTTATCCCTGAACATGATCGCCAGATTCCTCTCAGCCTCATCATATGCATCTCCATCAGACCATGTATTTCTGGGAAGCATAATTTCGCCTGGAACATCAGGGCATTCAGTGGGAACATCAAAGCCGAATAATTGATTCTTGACGACTGGTGCATTTTTCATAGTACCATCAAGAATAGAGTCTATTATTGAACGTGTGTATTTCAGCGGCATTCTTTCGCCTTCCCCGTAACCACCGCCGCTCCAGCCGGTATTTACAAGCCAAACTGAAGTTCCGTTCTGTTCAATGCGTTCTGCTAACAGTTCAGCATACTTGCTGGGATGCCATACCATGAAAGCTGCTCCAAAACAGGCAGAGAAAGTTGCTTCCGGCTCTGTTACTCCCACTTCTGTACCTGCCACTTTTGCAGTGTAGCCGCTGATGAAATGATACATCGCCTGCGATGAATTAAGTTTGCTCACTGGAGGCAGCACACCAAAGGCGTCGCATGTTAGAAAGATGATGTTCTGGGGATGACCTCCTACACATGGAATTTTTGCGTTCTGGATATATTCAATTGGGTAAGAGGCACGCGTGTTTTCAGTTAGTGAAGTTCCATCGTAATCAACAACATGTGTCTCCTTGTCATAATCTACATTCTCCAGTACAGTGCCAAATTTGATAGCCTTGTAAATATCCGGTTCTTTTTCTTCGGAAAGATTGATGCATTTTGCATAACATCCTCCTTCTATATTGAAAATGCCATCATCGCTCCAGCAGTGCTCATCGTCTCCAATTAATTGACGTTTGGGGTCCGCAGATAGAGTAGTTTTTCCTGTTCCGGATAATCCAAAAAAAAGGGCCACATCATTATTTTTTCCAACATTGGCTGAACTGTGCATGGAAAGAATTCCCTGTTTGGGCATGATGTAGTTCATGATAGTGAAAACACCCTTCTTCATTTCGCCGGCATACTCAGTACCAAGAATCACAAATTCCTTGCGGTCAAAATTCAATTCAACACTGGTTTTTGAAGTCATATGTTTAGTCAGTGGATCAGCAGGATACTGACCTGCATTAAATATCACGTAGTCGGGCTCACCAAAATTATCCAATTGTTCATTGCTTGGGCGGATCAGCATATTATGCATAAACAAAGCATGATAGGGACGTGTGGCAATAATTCTAACTTTAATCTGGTAATTAGCATCCCATCCAGCAAAACCGTCAACTACATAAATTTTGCTTTGCGTGTTCAAGTAATCAATTGCTCTGCCCCTTGTGATCATGAACGTATCCGCATCCATGCCGATATTAATTTTGCCCCACCATACATCGTTTTCGATGCTTGGATGTTCAACAATCCTTTTATCTTTGGGACTTCGTCCAGTTTTTTCATAGGAAGAAACAATTAATGCTCCATCAGATGAAATCGCAGCATCCGGCTCATTTGCTAATGCCTCTTCATATAATTTGGGTGCTGTGGCGTTACGGATTACCGTGTTTACATTTATGCCGTACTGTTCCAAAGAAATTGAGCTTCCATTCATTATTTCTCCTGCATATTTTTAAACCCAAAAAATGTGAT
>CAJXDX010000088.1 GCA_913052275.1 uncultured Pseudomonadota bacterium
ACGTCCTCATGAAACCCCTGACAGGTTTGAATTCACTGTAAGCGGGTTATTTTAAAATTTTTATAAAAAATTCGTATCTAAACTTTAATCAATATCAACAAAATGGGTGAGCTAAATGTTTCACAGTCAATGCAGCAGCATGTGAAACAGGCACGTGATGCCAGCCTTGCAATGGCAAATATTGATACCTCACAGAAAAATAAAATTCTGCATGATCTAGCAGAAACACTGCGTGAAAATTCCGATGGGATATTGGCTGAGAACGCCAAGGACATGACAGTTGCCAACAAAATGCTGGAAAAGGGAGAACTTACTGGCAGTGCATGCAGGCGTGTGATGCTTAACCAAGTCAAGATTGACCAGATGGCTCAAAATTGTGAAAGCGTTGAAGCCCTGCCAGATCCTGCAGGCAAAACGGTGAAGGCAACTCGTCTGGATAATGGACTGGATCTTCACTGCGTTTCATGTCCGATCGGGGTCATACTGGTGATCTTTGAATCACGTCCGGATGTGGTTGTTCAGATTTCTGCTCTTGCCCTCAAATCAGGAAATGCTGTAATTCTGAAAGGAGGGAAAGAAGCCCAAAATTCAAATCGTGTGTTGGCAGGACTGATTCGAAAAACTTTGGAAAAAAGTAATTCTGTTCCGGAAAATGCCATCATTTTAGTGGAAACTCGGGATGAAGTGACTGAGCTGGTAAAAATCGGCTCCGGAATTGATTTAATTATTCCCAGAGGCAGTAACGAACTAGTCAGGCATATTCAGGAAAACGCGCGTGCTCCTGTGCTTGGTCATGGTGATGGAATCTGTCATGTGTATCTGCATGAGGATGCAGACCAGGAAAAAAGCCGAGAGGTCGCGCTTGATGCAAAACTTGATTATCCTGCTGTCTGCAATGCGCTTGAGACTCTGCTTGTTCATCAGAAATATCCGGATCGTTGGCTTGCGAACATTTTGATTAAAATGCAGGAGTCTGGGGTAGAATTAAGAGTCTGTCCGGAAACAAAAAAACGTCTGGAATCATATCCGGATTTAAATTTATCTGCAGCAGCAGATATAGACTGGGAAACTGAGTATGTAGACTTAATCCTTTCTATAAAAACTGTCAAATCTTCAGAAGAAGCAGTAGAACACATCAGCCAGTTTGGATCCAAACATACAGAAGCAATTGTAACCGAGAATTCAGACCTTGCTGAGTGGTTCATGAACACTGTTGACGCAGCAGGAGTATTCTGGAACGCCTCAACCCGCTTTGCTGACGGTTTTCGTTATGGTTTGGGAGCAGAAGTAGTGGTAAGCACTGGAAAAACCCATGCCCGCGGTCCTGTGGGTCTTGAGGGTCTTGTAATTTACAAATACAAATTATATGGTAATGGCCATGTTGCAGGAAGTTACGGTAAAGGTAAAAAAGATTTTATTCATCAGGACATTAAATTGTGACAATAGATATTTAAGTTGTTTTAGTAGAACTAAAATTCAACTGCCATGTATAAATTACATTTAGATCGAGAATTAGCTAAAGATGTTTTTATAAATTCCTCAAAAGAAACACTCGACTGGGTTGTAAACGCAATCGCAAACATTGTAGTTGCTGACGGGATAATTGAAAAACATGAGTTTGTAGCTCTGCAGGAAGCTATTGGACTGCTTGAAAATAAGGAAGAAATTCATGCATTAATGGATAGAGTGAAAAAAAAGGAAATAATAGAGATCAAGACCATCAGAATAATCGATGAATTAGCTATCAAAGTATTCTTTTACCTAGCTGCAATAGCTGTAATTGACGGAGAACTCAAGAAAAGTGAAGCAGAAATGCTGAAAAAATGTGGACTTTGCATGGGACTGGATGATGATTTAATAAAAGCTGTAATACAGTGGACTTTAAAACAAATGGAAATCAACCGCAAATTGAAAGAGGATTTAACAAAGAGTAATAATTTTCGCTCGCGTATAATTGACAGCATTCTATGAATTAGTAATAGAAACAATTATCACCATTAAATATACTGTATTTGCAGGGTATTCTTTAGATAAGAATGTAGCTGTTACCCTGTTTTCTGTTCACAATAAATAATTATTTTTTCGTATTTTCAATATTATATGCCTACCTGTCTTCGGATTTGTGCAATCCGACTAGGTTCAATCTTTCCTGCCTTAATCTTATTGATTTTTTTGACAGACGTCCGCTCGGCGTATGCGCAGGCTAATTTTGTTCCATTGGAAAGAGGTGATGTTTCTGAACGAGAAGAAAATCTTACATTTTCTCCAGGTTTAAAACTCTCAGGAGATTACAGATTTCGAACGTCGAAGATTCATTCGCAGACTCTACCGGAATCACGTCCGGTAACCAATTCTCCGGAAGAATTTTCTTTTGACCAGGATCTGCGTATTCATCTGCGTTCAATGGTACACCGGGTGATTTCCTTAAACCTGGAAATTGCAACCAATCAGGAACCAATTTATCGGTCAGATATCAGGGCATCCCGGACTTCCCGTATAACAGGATCTGAATCACAAGCAGCAAATCTCACTGCAAGACAATCCTATCTGGAACTTAACAGGAATCCGAATGAAGAGACAAAATTAGGAAAACATGTGATTAACATTGGTGACCGCAGGGGTAAAGTCTTCTCAGGAATCCTCAGTGGTTTTTCACAGCGCTGCAAAGCAGGTACATGGTGTTATGAGATTGGAGGGATGAAGCTTTCTTCGGCAGACGCTGACTGGCTGTATTTCTTTTCACTGGATTACCCATTCTGGCATGAAGTAGATTCTCAAGGAGAAATTATTGATTCCCTACGGTTAGAATTATTCCGTATCAAATACACAGAACACGATGTCCCCTTAGGACTGAACAATGTACCTGCGAGGCGCATTTCTGACAGTACTTTAGCCAGCCTTGAAAGTAGTGGTTTCAAATCAGGAAGCAGCTGCAATTCAAGTCTCAAGGATTACACTCTTAATTCTGACTGCAAACCGATTTACTACAATGCACACGAACAGGAATATTTTGGACTGCGAATAAATTGGGAAACACCTGTATGGGCTGTTTATGCTGATATTATTTCCAATCAGGGCAATCGAAATTATTTCCTCTATGATGACAGGCATAATCTGGAGAAAAGAAAAATTTCCGGAGGGGCCGCCGAACTACAACTCAGCTGGAAAAGGGACGGTGATGAATTTACATTTATCAGCATGATGGCACAGGGTGATGATCAGCTGGAGGACAGCAGCAGAAATGGAGTTAATTACAAACGGAATCTGGAAGGATATTATGAAATTGCGCCGGGGAATTATCGCGGCACACAGTTTTACTTCAACGGTGGCAGCCCTGAACTCAACAGCGGTACAGGACTCGGACACTCCATAAACAACACGCAAATGAACGGATTGCGTTACCGCTATGACATCCCCGAAACAACTTCTGTTTATCGTTTTGGGCTTTACCAGCTTAAGCGCCTCAAACCAGTAATTGACGCTCTTGGCAAAAAATCAACCATGATCGGTAATGAATGGGATAATACTTTCACTATGCAGATAATAAATCATGCTGAACTGGACCTGGATTTTAACGCATTCGTGCCTTCAGGAGCATTCAGTTATGATGACCATACTGCTTCAAGCGGAGAGAAACACCTTATCTTTCATTTTGCAGGAAGACTTACTTACTCATTCTGATATGTCATTTCCAAATCCAGAAGGGGATTTATGAAACAAAAAAGAATCGCAAAGATTGAACGAATAACCAGCGAAACGAAAATAAAACTAGAACTTAACCTTGACGGTTCCGGAAAAGCGGATGTTAAAACCGGAATAGGATTTCTGGACCATATGCTGGATTTGTGGGCCTTTCACGGTTTGTTCAATCTAAAATTAACCTGCAAAGGCGATCTGGAAATTGATGCCCATCACACAACTGAAGATATCGCTCTTGCGCTTGGGAGTGCCCTGGACGAAGCAGTTGGTGAAAAAAAAGGAATTGTTCGATACGGTTATTCCTATCTCCCCATGGATGAAGCACTGCTGCGGGTTGCACTTGATTTGTCAGGCAGACCTGAATTTGTCTTTTCCGGAGAATTTGCACAGTCATCTATAGGCCATCTGGACACTCAGATGATCAGGCACTTTTTCAAATCACTGGCCATGTCTTCCAGGATGACCCTGCATATGTCCATTCTTTATGGAATAAACGATCATCACAAATGCGAAGGTCTGTTTAAGGCATTAGGAAGGGCATTAAGGCAGGCTGTTGAAATTGATCCCCGTCGTACTGGAGTAGCATCAACCAAGGGGATTCTCTGATTATCATGAATGTAATCATTGATTACAATGTGGGTAATCTGCATAACCTGAAAAACGCTTTGGATTACAGTGGAATTGAAAGTAAACTTGTCTCCAATGCAGATGATGTTAAAAAAGCAGATCGAATCCTGCTACCGGGAGTGGGTGCTTTTGCTCCGGCCATGGATAATTTAAAACAATCAGGAATGCTTGAGGCACTGCATGAAAAAGTTCAGTCAGGAACTCCAATGCTGGGAGTTTGTGTGGGGGCACAATTGTTGATGGATAACAGCGAAGAAGATGGTTTGCATGACGGATTAGGCTGGATTCAAGGGAAAGTGAAACGTTTCAGTCATGAACTGAAAATTCCTCAAATTGGCTGGAACTCCGTTACACAGCAAAAAAAAAATCTACTGTTCAAGGATGTTTCTGATGAAATGCACTTTTACTTTGTTCACTCCTATCACTTGGAGCCTTCAAACAGTAATCAGGTTCTAGGAATCACTAATTATGGATATGATTTTGCTTCAGTTGTCTGTAAAGACAATTTGTGGGGTGTACAGTTTCATCCTGAAAAAAGCCAAAATGCGGGACTGCAGTTGTTGAAAAACTTCTGTACGCTCACATAGAGCTTTCTCAAGTTCAAATAGAATAATTTGAAAAATTAACGCTTGGTCCTGAAAATGGATCCAAAGAAAAAAACAATAACAATTTAATTTATAAAATAATGGCACTGGAACAAACTTTTTCAATCATCAAGCCAGACGGAGTAAGGCGGAACCTTGTGGGAAAAATACTCAGTCGATTTGAAGAAAATAACCTGCGTATTGTTGCTACCAAAATGATTCACATGACCAGGTTGGAGGCAGAAGGGTTTTACGCGGTTCACCGTGAACGTCCTTTCTTCAGTGAACTCACACAATTCATGAGCTCCGGACCGGTAGTGGTATCAATTCTTGAAGGTGAGAACGCTGTTTCACATCACAGGGAAATAATGGGAGCAACTAATCCTGCCGAGGCAGCAGAAGGAACAATTAGACGTGAGTATGCAGAGAGTCTGGGTGAAAATACAGTCCATGGCTCAGACAGTATTGAAAACGCGGCTGTTGAAATTGCGTACTTCTTTTCACAGACAGAGAGAGTAAACTCTGCTGGCTGACTTCCTTTTTTGATTTATTGAAAAAGCCTCTGTTTCAGCAAAGCTTCAGTTAATTCTTAGGTTTCAATCCAGGGAATCAATTTTTTCCAGATCTCTTCCCTCCTTCCATATTGCATTGAGGAATGCCCAAGTGGAACAGACTCAATGCAAAGATCATGTTTGATTTTTTGTAGATGTTTTTGAACCTGTCCTCGCTTTAATTTGTCAATTTTACTTGCTACAATCAGTGACGGCCGCTGATAATATTCCAGCCACTCCAGCAATTGCCTGTCCTGTACAGTGGGATTGTGCCTGCAGTCAATAATCAGCACCACATTTCTAAGAGTTTCACGCTCACTTAAATAAGCTTCAACAAGGTTCTGCCATTTGCGCCGAACGCTTTCCGGAACCTTTGCGTAACCATATCCGGGGAGATCAACAAAATAAAATTGGTCATTAATCTTGAAAAAATTAATCAATTGAGTTTTTCCGGGTGTTGCACTGGTTTTAACCAGTTTCTTTCTATTGAGAAGAGAATTGATCAGTGTGGATTTGCCTACGTTAGAACGTCCGGCAAAAGCAATCTCAGGGAGTGTTGCTGCAGGGAATTGCCTTGTTGTTGATGCACTCAGCAGAAATTCAGCAGAGTGGATTTTCATTTGTCTTTATTTTCATCCGCTTGTTCAGGATCAATGACTTCCACTTTGGCTGGCTCAATGATTTCCTCATTATCATCTTTCTCAGATTCTTCAGTTTCAGACAGACTTGTACCAAACAATCGATTTGAGAATTGTGCCAGTTTATCAACATTCAACACCTGCTGTCGACTGGCCAGATCGAAATACAGTAAACCGGTAACCAGTGAAGCAAATGGATAGAACAGCAGTGATGCCAGATATTGTGACCAGCGGATTGCAAGATGAACTTCTGGATCATTCAATATTTCTGACATTAATATGGGAAGTGAGCTGCTTTGATTATGCTCAGCATTTAAATTAAATTCAGGCATGAACAGGGTGAAAAAAACTGCAAAAACAATGAACTGCAATATGGTGCTGATAACAACTACAAAAAATACACGTGATAAATCACCGCGTGCCAGTTGTATGCTCCTTATCATCGCCCGTATTCCGCGAACTCCTTCAACAATGAATACTGGCTGTGACATGGATGTCAGCAGTAAACCGCCAAGCCATAGTGCTATTATCAGAATATTGAATGGAAAAGGCAGAGTCAGCCCCATCACACCTGTAATAAAGAGCAGATATTGAAGGATAGCAACATGTATGGTACCCAGCAGTATAATTGAACGAAACACACGCAGAATTCCAAGTGCGGGGAAATATCTGCCGAAAGCTGTGCCGATTATTCCCAGTGTGATCCCTGCTTCCAATACCCTGACAGAAAGAAAAAATACAATACTTTCAACCTCACTCATCCCTGCAAAACCAATCAGGAATGCAGGGGCAATCAACACGGCTGTTAAAATCAAAATCGGGATAATGTTTTTCTGATACAGTCTGCCGCTCAGGACAAACAATGATGAAATGGTGTGATTATAAGTGAGTAAATTCATAGAATGTTGTTAAATTAATTTTCTGGCTCTGTAATTATTCAGCATACAAAGCCTGATAATGTATCACAAGCAAAAGAACGTGATGGAATCTCAAAGGGTGAGTTAAGCTTTGCAAAAAGCTTGCACGGATAAGTCTCCTTAGTTAGAATTGGCTGCTCCGAAAGGGATTTTTTGGCGGAGAATTTCTGCTGTGGAGAGATGACCGAGTGGCCGAAGGTGCGTGACTGGAAATCACGTGTGCGGGCAACCGTACCGAGGGTTCGAATCCCTCTCTCTCCGC
>CAJXDX010000089.1 GCA_913052275.1 uncultured Pseudomonadota bacterium
ATCCATCAATGACAATATCAACATCATCCTTCAACTGAATTGCGACTTCATCGGCAGTTGTGCAGGCAGGAAATCCTGACCTGTTAGCACTGGTTCCAATTATTGGGCATTCTCCTAATTCAATTAAACGCTGCACTACAGTGGAACTGGAATACCTAACTGCCAATGTCCCGGAGTTATTATTAAGGTGTTTGGGTAAGTCCGGATTACTTTTCAAAATAAGGGTTAATGGGCCCGGCCAAAAAGCTTCGATCAAATCATCAATCCGTGAATCATTCCAAAGACAAAGTTTTTTAAGCCATTCCACTGTAATTAGTAATGGGAAAGGTTTATTTCTGGATCTTTGCTTAATTAGGTATATTCGATCTGCAACTTCTTTTGAAAACGCGTTCCCGCCCAGGCCGTAAACTGTTTCTGTTGGAAAAGCCAGAACTTTATTTTCTGACAAAATGTCAGCAATCACACTTTCGTTATTTTTTGTAAAAGGGTATTTAACCAGAGCAGTCATCTTTTGAATTGTCAGGTTTAGAAATTGAGGAAAATAAATATCATTCTTAATAAATTATAACGCCCTGAGAATTCCCGAGGCTGATTTCCTCTTATCTCCCGTCAATCCAATCAGACAAATGATTAACCCTGTCATCCAGAATTTGTGATACACGTAATGTGGTGAGAGCCAGATGGTTGTTAGTGTCCAGAAAAATCGGAGGAAGTAAGGTCCCCTGCCAATTCTTTATATTTTCAGCTGCTTGAATTGCATTTGATCTGCTCAAAGATCGTCCGGACCTCCTTAGAACCTCAACCATCAATTCTGCAGCTGCATGCCCGTATACAGTCCATCGGGTTGGTGTCAGCTCTGGTTCATATTCACTTAGAATTTTCAAATGGAGTTTATGTCCGGCATGTTCAGTATCCTGAATTAGGGGGTAGGCTGTCAATACACGTACCTGCTCATAAATACCTTTGCCAAGCCACTTGGGCAGGCGACTGTCGGCAATAGCATGTCCTGTATATACAGGAATGTTTAGGCGAGGAGCAGCTTTTAAAAAATTGATAGTATCACTGAAACTGCCTAATGCTATCAGCAGATCAGGTTTTCGCTTCATTATCAGGTCCCACTCTGCATCAAGTCGACCAGTTTTCCCAGGAAGCAGCTTTGCTGGAACACCATACAATTTTTTCGATAATGCTTTTACTGCCCTTAGAAAAATCGGCTTTTCTGCATACCAGATGATGAGTTCCTGTTCCGCATGGTTTTGTGTGACATATTGGCCTAAAACTCGAGCTTCTGTATCCGCAGTAGGCATAAAAGCAAAAACAGTTTCACGTACTGGCAATGTCCATTCGGGCAAGTCTGAACCAATAAAAAAGCTGGGAATTCTATGTTGTTTTAACAATTGATAAACAGCCTGATTAGTTTTATTGCCGATGCCACTGAAAATGCCAAAAATACCTTTTTTGACAGAAATTGGTATAAAATTTTTTACTGTAATTTCTGGTTTCAGCTGATCATCAAACATTATCAGTTCAATTGCACGTCCATGTATGCCGCCTTGATCATTGACATATTTAAAATAAGCCAGAGCACTTTTACCAATTTCAGAGTATTCCTGCGCCGGGCCACTGAGTGGCTGGTGTGTTGCCAAAACAATCTTCCTGGGAAAAACTCCATCTTCTGCAAAACAATAAGGGGTTGTGTAATGCAACAATATTGTCATTACTGTAAACTTCAGAAGATGCACAATTTTTTTCAAAGACTGGCTAAACATTCTTTTTGAAGATCACTAAAATTAATAAATTGTCTCCCACTCAGAAAATTGATTGAGCAAACCCGTATAACGATTTAAGGTTCCTTGGTTTTGAACTGCTATTCGGACAGCAGCTGATGTTCCAATCAAAACTACCAATTGTTTACCACGTGTAATTGCAGTATACAGCAAATTACGCTGCAGCATCATGTAATGATGTGTTGTTATTGGCATAATTACAGCGGAATACTCACTTCCCTGAGATTTATGAACTGTAATTGCGTAGGCAAGTGTTAATTGGTCTAATTCATTTGATTTATAATGGATATGTGATTGTTCAAATCTCACATACAATTCTTTAGAATCTTGATCACAGTCAACTACTCTTCCTAAATCTCCATTGAATACTTGTTTTTCATAGTCATTTTGCTGCTGCATGATTTTGTCTCCCACACGGAACCATTGTTCACGATGCTCAATCCCTTTTGCATCAGGATTAATTTTTTCCTGTAAATTCCGGTTAAGCTGTGATGCCCCGGTGATACCACGGTGCATAGGTGTAAGTACCTGGATCTCCTTCATTGGATCCAGCTTAAACCTCTGCGGTATTCTTTCTGTGTTCAACAGCAGTATTTTTTCAACGATTTTCTCCTGATCGGATTCTTCGATAAAATAATAATCCTGTAACTGATCCTTTAGATCACTCTGTTTGGATGATTTATTAACAGAGGGGAGTTCCCCCCGTCTTACTTTGTGAGCATTTACTGTAATAAAACTTCCATAAGCCTGACGAAATATATGGTTTAGACGTACTACAGGTATTGACCCGGATTTGATAAAATCCTGTAAAACTGTTCCTGCACCTACTGATGGAAGCTGGTCCACATCACCAACAATTATCAGGCGAGATGCTGAGGGAACAGCTTCCAGAAAACTGTCCATCAGCAAGGTGTCTATCATCGAAGTTTCATCAATTATAATCAGCTCCTGGTCTAACGGATTTTCCCTGTTGCGCTGAAAACCCACGTTGGTTGCTTCCAGAAGTCTGTGAATTGTGGATGAAGATGATCCTGTAGTTTCTGTAATGCGTTTGGCGGCACGACCCGTGGGAGCAGCAAGAGCTATAGAAGGAATTTTAGGACGCATCAGGCCAAGTATAAACCTCACCAGGGTTGTTTTACCAGTTCCGGGTCCACCTGTAACAATCAAAACCTTATACTTAAGAACTGCGTTTACAGCTTCTCTTTGAGCTTCATCAAGTTTTAACCCGACTTTCCTTTCCTGCTCTTCAATTAGAGATGATTCACTCTCAAAAATTGTATAAGCTTTGCTCTTAAGGATTCGAAAAATATTTTCCGCTATTCGCTGTTCTGCCCTGTAATAACGCATTCTGGCAATAAATTTTTGCCTTTCCCCATTTTCATCATTTTGTTCAGCACAATAAATCAATCGATCTTCAATCAGTTGATTTAGGGATTCTTCCAGGATTGTTTTGTCTATAAGAAGCTCTGGAGCTGTTTTTTCCAGCAAGTCCGGCAGTGGATAACATGTGTGTCCGTTGAGCACCTGCTGTTCAAGCATATAAAGCAATCCTGCAGCTGCTCGATGCGGAGAATTTTTATCAAATCCAAGATTGTGGGCAATTCCGTCTGCTGTAAGAAATCCAATTCCTGAAATATCTGTTAATAAATAAGGATTAGCTTTAATCAGGGGAATGCTGTTCATCCCATGTTTAGCATAAATTCTTTGTGCGAAACTATGAGATATTCCAACTCCTCGCAAAAAAGTCATCACATCCCTGAGCCCTCTTTGCTCTTCCCATGAATTAAGCAGAGATTTTTGTTGCTTTCTATTTACTCCTTTTATTTTTGAAAGTAATTCAGGCGAACTGTCTATGATTTTGAAAGTATCATTTCCGAACTTATTAACTATGCGCTGAGCAGTTTTTTTACCTATGCCCTTAAATATTTCTGAAGAAAGATAGCGAATCATTCCCTCTTCTGATTTTGGTGCAACCGGCATGAATTCACGGAAAGAGAATTGCCGACCATAAATTTTGTGATTTTCCCAGTTACCTTTTAAATTTAAAGTTTCATGAACGACGTTGTTGTATACAATGCCCTTAACTGTGACAGGTCTTATGGTATTTTCAGTGAGGAATGTCCCAATAATAAATCCGTTTTCCGGGTTGCTGTACAATATTTTTTCTAAAGTTCCAATTAATGTTACTTCCTCGGTCGACATTACTATTATTGAAATTAATTAATTGATTAGATTAATGCTTATTTTGGTGGGGAGTAAAAAGGAGAACGAATCATCTGAAGCAAGTCAAACCGCCATTTGCCTTCTTCCTTGAGTAACAGAAAAGATTGTTGTTTGCTGAACTGCAAATCTATAAAGCTTTTATGACGAAACAATATTGCAGCATTAACGTATAGCAGTGTCCTGTAGCGGTAATTAACTTCAGGATTTTTATCAGGAAGCAAACCCACTGGAACCCAGTCCAGTTCAACCATGCGAGTTGCAAATTCCTCGATTGTTAACTGATTTCTGGAATGCTTTTTACCGTATTCATACAGCTCAAAATAACGTTCTTCCTGCCAAAGCTGCAGGAAATTCTGGAAAACAATCTTAGTTTCTTTGCGTATTTCCTCCAGTTCAGCAGGTGTAGGCTGACGAGCGCTTGCATTTGAAAGACCTGAAATAACTGTCAGCAAGCAGAAAAAAATTATCTGTCGGAACAATACATTTTGTTCAAAAATATTGAATTTCATAAGTTTAGTAAAAGATCATGTTGCGGTCCGGTAAATGTGCAGGCACAATGATTCAATTGCCAGGGACTTATTTGCATTAAGATCTATTGCTGCTCTTGATTCTTTAATTTTACTGAATATTTCAAATATTTGATGCAGAGTAAAATACTTCCCGCATTGTTTTAACTCTCTTACTCTGTCCA
Organism: uncultured Pseudomonadota bacterium; assembly: GCA_913052275.1. GTDB lineage: Bacteria > SAR324 > SAR324 > SAR324 > NAC60-12 > Arctic96AD-7. Next base: position 4,705 of record CAJXDX010000089.1, read on the forward strand.
CGTTTAAAGTATAATCACGATTTAATAGTTTATTTTCAGGGAGACCGAAACGTATCCATGTTAAATCACGAAACCAAGTCTCAAGAAAATCAAGCAGAAAACGCCATTCTTCATTTTTAGATTTCCCCCATACTTCACAGGTACGTAGCAAATCCTCAAGGGTCTCTGACTTAAATGTAGTCAACCAGTTAATTGCAGTAATTTGCACTGTTTGCATAATCTCAAAACTAGCCGCCAGATTACCCTTAACACTGCCCATTCCATATGAGCTTATAAGCTGGACTAATTCATCAGACAGATCCGTGTTTCTGCGTAATATATTTTCTGTAATTTCCGGAGATAAAGGACGAAATCGGATTTGCTGGCACCTTGATACAATTGTTTCCGGAAGCTGCTTTGTTGATAAAGCAATTAAAATAATTATAGTGTTCGGAGCAGGCTCCTCCAATGTTTTCAGGAATGCATTAGCTGCTTCCCTTCCCAAATGCTCTGCTCCATCCAGTATCAATACTCTTTTTTTTGCCTGATCAGGATGAAGATTGAGCCAGTTAAGTGACTTTCTTACTTGATCAATCTTAATGAATTTACCATCAGGTCTAAGCACCAGAAAATCAGGAAAATTTTCTTCCTTGATCTGAAGGCAATAATCACATGTTCCACAGGCGTCTTCACCGTTTTCACTGCAGTTTAAATTTTGGGCAAGGGCAACAGCTGTTTTAAATTTTCCAATATTAGCCTGTCCTGTGAACAACCATGCGTGGGGCATTCTGTCCCTTTGCACTGCATGGTAAAGCAGCTCTATTGCATGTTCTTGTCCTAAGATATCTCCAAAAGGCATTAAGTAATCAGGTGCTGATTAATGGAGAAAAGCTGACATTAAATGCAAGGCCCAGATAGATGGCAATACCAATAATGTCGTTTGTTGTAGTAATAAACGGACCCGTTGCTAAAGCAGGATCAATATTCATTCGTTTAAGTATTATTGGAATTGTTGAACCAACAGTTGCGGCTAAACAAACAACAATCAGCAATGAAATTCCGGAAGTTAGCGCCCTGCCTAAATCACTGGTTAAGTACAATGACATAAGTGTGAGTATAATAGAACATATAATACCATTCAATAAGCCAACCCTTAACTCCTTCCAAAGACGAATAAGTATATCAGTTGTTTGTATAGCTCCTGTAGCGAGTCCACGTACCACAATTGTAGATGACTGGATGCCTATACTTCCCCCCAGTGCCGCTACTAGTGGAATAAAATAAGCTACATCCGGAAGCGATATTATTGCATTTTCATAAAAGCTCATTACAATTGCAGTTAAAAACCCCCCAAATAAACCTATAAGAAGCCATGGTAAGCGATCTCCTGAGGTACGCAGAACTGAAGTTTCAGTAACTTCTTCATGACCGGTTCCGGCTAAATGCCCCAAATCTTCATTATGTTCCTCCACGATCACGTCAACTAGATCATCTAGAGTAACTCGACCAATTAATTTTAAATGTTTGTCTATCACAGGAACAACAACCAAATCGTATTCCTGAGCAATTCTGGCAACCTCCTCCTGGTCAAGATCCTGGTCCACAGCAACTACATCCGGATTCATCAGATTTTCAATAAGGGCATTACGTTCGGCAAGTAAAAGTTCTGTAGTTCCGATTGTTCCAATAAGGTGATCGTACTCATCTACTACATAAGCAGTATAAAATAATTCGTAGCCTTCCTTTTGTACAAATTTTTGAATTTCTTTTATTGCTGCAGCAACAGTCTGGTTTTTTCTAATTGCCACCACATAAGGCGTCATCAAACCTCCAGCGCTTTCTTCATCGTATTGAAGCAGCTGTGTCAGTTCTTCACGATCTTTTTCCGGAAGTTTCTCCAGCAATGCGTCTGCTTTTTCATCATCCAGAAGTCCAACAAAGTCTGCCGCATCGTCCTGGGGCATATCCTCAATCACGTCACTCAAGCGGTCAGGGGACATTTGTTGAACTATGTTGCCGAGAATGGATGGTGATCCCTGCAGACTGTTGAGTACATCGGAAGACTTTTCGCGATCCAGATTTTCCAGAACTATAAGCTGATGCTGAAGATTCAGCTGAAGGAGTATGTTGGCAATCTCCACAGGGTTCAGCGGTTCAAGAACACTTTTCAGCAGCTGTGTCCGTTCAGTATTGATAAGTTTTTTAACCAGTTTATGAAAATGAGTGTCGCGAGTTTTTGTCATTGTTTTGACAATTTTAGATTTTTAACCTCAGTTATTTTAAAGGTTCCCAATTCTGCACAAGATCGGCAAGCAGCCTCACTCCAACTCCTGTCGCTCCGCTGTTTGGCTGGTAGCCGATATGCTTGACATTCCAGGCTGTGCCGGCAATATCCAGATGTACCCAGGGGGTTTTGTCAACAAAATGTTCTAAAAACAAGCCGCCTATAATGGTTCCGGAGTCTCCGACTCCGATATTCTGCAAGTCACCATATTTGCCCTTGATTGACTCACCATATTCGGGAAAACTCGGCAGCTGCCATACCCTGTCGCCACTGAGATTTGCAGCTGTTCGTACCTGTTCCATCAATGC
>CAJXDX010000090.1 GCA_913052275.1 uncultured Pseudomonadota bacterium
TGAGTACAGCCTTTGAATCGGCATTTCCCAAGATACGGCAGGAATTCTACAAAATGTGCATCAAGTTCATCCGGTGAAACAATTGGCTGGAATTCGCGAATTCCGGGAGTGTCCACAATAAATCCGCCTGAAGGAAGCCGGTACATTTCTGCCATTCTTGTGATGTGGCGACCTTTACCGGATTTCCCGCTTACATCACCGATACGAATTTTCCAATGAGGACAAAGAGCCTTTATCAGGGATGATTTCCCTACGCCTGAATGTCCACAAAGAACTGATGTATGATGATGCAGCAGTTCACGCAATGAATCCATGCCTCTGGATTCAGGAACACTTGTAACTAAAATGTTATAACCGAGGGAAAGATACAGATTCTTTATTGAAGCAATTTCTTCTTCAGTTGATAAATCTGCTTTGCTGAGGATGAGCACAGTTTCAAGCCCTCCACATGATCCTGCCACAAAGAAGCGATCAACCAATCCGTTCCGAAACGGAGGACTTCGAAGGGAGGCTACCACAAGCACTATGTCTGCGTTGCTTACCAGAACCTGTTCTGGAGAATCAGCACTCTGACGCCGGGAAAGCATTGTACGACGGGGTAGCATTTTTAAAATCCATCCCGCCTTATCGGCATCAGCAGTGTCAATTTCTACTTGATCTCCAACTGCAACTAAATTTTTTTTAGGGTTTCCATGAAACAGGTTTGCTCTGATGTGGCACAGTCTGGGCTCTGACTCACCAATATCCACGTAGTAGAAATTTTTGGTGCGCCTGATGACGGTTCCTATTTGAGGCAATTTTTCCTGGAGATGACGTAGATCAATCTTCTGCTTCCAGCTCTAATTCACCAACTTCTGCACGATATTCATTGAGTTTATTTCTCAAAGTCCGGATGCTTATGCCTAACGTTTTTGCGGCATGTGTCCGGTTTCCTTTGGTCTCATGAAGTGTTTTAAATATAAATCGTTTTTCTGCTTCCTTCATCGACATTCCCACTTCAATTCCAAGGCCAGAGGTATCTTGAGAGTATTGGTAGTCGGTATCACTTGATTCTTTTTTACCTGTCGCTGACTGTGAACTTATTGTTTTTGAATCTGTTATGGAAGCTAAATCCGCATTTATGGAAGTCTTCCCAAGTTGAGAAGACATGAGCAGATGGTTTGGCTGAATCTCCTCACCATTACATAGGAGCAAAGCACGCTCCATTACATTCTCCAATTCTCTAACATTACCTCTCCAATGATAATTAGTGAGGATATTTAAGGTTTCACGGCTAACAGCAGGACAAATGCGATTGTTGATCTGAGAGTGTTTTTTAACAAAATGTGTAACCAGCACAGGGACATCGTCCATCCTGTCCCGTAAAGGGGGAAGTGCCAGAGGAATAACATTTAAACGAAAATACAAATCCTCGCGAAACTTACCATCATCAATCATTCCCAGCAAATTCTGGTTAGTGGTTGCTATCACTCTTACATCAACAGGAATAGGTTCTTTCCCTCCAACTTTGTCGACTTGATATTCCTGTAATACACGCAGCAGCTTTGCCTGCAGCGGTAAAGCCATTTCGCTGATCTCATCCAAAAGAATTGTACCAGTGTGTGCTTGTTCGAATTTCCCGCGATAGTCTTGCGTGGCTCCGGTAAAAGAACCTTTTGCGTGTCCGAAAAGTTCACTTTCCAGCAATGTGTCCGGCAGTGCTGCACAGTTTACTGCCACAAATGGTCTTTTTGAACGGTCAGAATTCTCATGTATATATGATGCCAGCAATTCCTTTCCTGTTCCGCTTTCACTTTGAATCAACATGGTTGATTTGCTTTTTGCCACATTTCTGGCAACTTTGAGCAAGGATAGCATTGCTTGATTCTGTGTTACGATTTCCTTGGTCAATTCAACCGGTTTTGACTTTGATGGCTTGCTTTCTACATCAATCGAAACATTACCGGTTGTGCCTTCGTAATTCAAAGCCTGCTGAACAATAAACTGGAATGAATCAAAATTGATTGGTTTTCGAATATAATCGAAAGCCCCGTGCTTCATGGCTTCAACTGCTGTTTCCACTGTTCCGTATGCGGTAGCCATAATTACTGGCTTGGCAGGTGCAATGGATTTAATATCTTTAAGCAGTTCCAGTCCACTGCGTTTAGGCATGGTCATGTCAGTTATGACCAGGGAATAATTGTTTTGCTTGAATTTCTTAATAGCATCAATAGCGTTGTGTGATATTTCTACCGGGTAGCCACAATGCTTCAAAGTTTCAGACATGGCGATGCGCATTTCGACTTCATCGTCCACTATTAGAACGGGTTCACTGACCATTATTGAGTCCTTTCAGTTGGTGACCATTTTGGGGTTAACTTTAGTGAATTCTTTGTTAGGTTATTCAATCATTGCTGAGGCCAGAGTGTGGTGACTGTTTCTTAATCTGTTAAATTCGCATGATCATAACATATCCGGATGGGCAATGCACGATTCATGCGAATTTTGGTGAAATTTATATTTTCACAATAACACTTTGTCATTTGTTAATTTATAGATACTTTTAAGCCTCAGAAAATATTTTAAAATCCGTCTTTATAATTTTCAGTGAGAATACAACATAAAAAATGTGTTCTAAAACCTATTCAAAAATATTTTTTTGACCAAGGTTCACATGCAGCTTTTTTGATTCAAAATCTAATTCAACACAGCAGAATCCTGACAAATAATGTACGATTTTAATAGTCTCTAATGGGCCTGAAAAGGAGGATAACTCGAGTTTTTGTGTTGAATATTAAAGTCTCTCTGGTAGTGTTTAGATGAACTTTCAATTTGTAGAAACGGAGACACAATGAACCTTGATGACAATTTTAAATCAGCCGCTGATAGAGCGACCAAACTGCCAAAACGCCCTCCAAATGATATTCTTCTCCAGCTTTATGCCTTATACAAACAAGGGAATGAAGGGGACGTAACAGGCGATCGACCTGGTTTTGCTGATTTTGAGGGCCGTGCAAAGTTTGATGCATGGAACAAAATAAAGGGTAAATCTAATGACGAGGCAAAACAGGAGTATATCTCCCTTGTGGAAAAACTTGAACAAGAAGCTGCCGGATAAAAATTAATGCCAATTGACCTTTCTTTAGTTGATCTGGTAGAAGGCATCAGGTGTGGGAATTTACGTGCAGAATCATTGATGGAGGAAGTTTATGCCAGAATTGATCAATATAATTCTCAGTTAAATGTTTTCCTCAGTCTGCTGCCTTCTGAAACCGCACTGGCTCGTGCACGCAAAATTGATCAGAAAATTTCTTCCGGGCAAACAGTTGGTAAACTTGCAGGAATTCCGGTATCAATCAAAGACAACATTTGCATCAATGACCCGGAACTAAGTAATTCATGCGGCAGCCAAATTCTTCGTGAATACCACTCGCCATACAATGCAACTGCAGTAGAAAAATTACTGCAGGAAGATGCGATAATTATTGGAACAACTAACATGGATGAATTCGCAATGGGCTCATCCACAGAAAATTCATCATACCATGCAACGCTAAATCCATGGGACTCTGAACGTGTTCCCGGAGGAAGCAGTGGCGGTGGAGCTGTTTCTGTTGCATCTGGAATGGCTCTTTTGGCACTGGGTTCAGACACTGGCGGATCAGTTCGGCAGCCTGCATCAATGTGCGGAGTAACAGGATTGAAGCCCAGTTACGGTACAGTTTCTCGTTATGGTCTTGTAGCTTATGGATCTTCTCTGGATCAAATCGGCTGCTTAGCCCAAAAGGCTTCTGACTGCCGCTATGTTTTTTCCATCATTAATGGACACGACGTTAATGAAGGAACTTCAGCAAACATCGAACTGCCTCCTGCTCCTGAAAGTGCTGATCTCAGCAAATTAAAAATTTGTCTTCCGGAAGAATATTTTGATCAGAATTCCGTTGATCCGGAAGTGGTGGACAGTATCAATGAAATTTCCGAATTGCTAAGAACACAGGGAGCAGCAGTAGAGCGGAGGTCGCTTGAGTTTTTGCGGTTTGTAATTCCAACATATTATGTCCTGGCATTTGCTGAAGCAAGCTCCAATCTCGGTCGATTTGACGGAATTCGCTATGGTGTCAGAGAGCAGGAAAAGCTGTCATTAAAATCGCTTTACCAGACTACCAGAAAAAAAGGATTCGGCGAGGAAGTAAAGCGTAGAATAATGCTTGGCACATTTGTTCTCAGTTCCGGATATTATGATCAGTATTATGGAAGAGCCCTGCGAGTAAGAGCGTGGATGGAATATCAGGTGGAAAAACTATTTGAAGAATTTGATTTTTTGCTTGGTCCTGTTTCACCATTTCCCGCATTCAAGTTTGGTGAAAAATCCGAAGATCCACTGGCAATGTATCTTGCTGATATCTGCAGTGTTATTGCAAACCTGACTCGTACTCCGGCAATTTCAATTCCAGGGCGACCCACAAAGGATGGATTGCCTGTAGGCATCCAATTAATGGGGCGACGTTTTCAAGACTACGCTCTTTTGGCTGCTGCAACAGCCCTGCAGGAAATAACTGTTTATCATTTAAATCGACCCTGTTGATCATAAAACTTTGTGTGTATTTTCACTGTTTCGAAAACTCTCAATTTTCAGCAGCTTTGTCATTTATAAGCCTTGTCACAAATCCTTAACCCTTTTTTAAGCTTCAAACTTTTCTTATGCTTGATCTCAAACTGATTCGTTCACAACCTGAATTAATAGCTGAAAACTGCCGGAAAAGAAACGTCAATGTAGATATTGAAAAATTACTGAAACTTGATGAAAAGGTAAGACAAACTACCACGGAAGTGGATTCATTCAGGCAGAGTCGAAACGACATCAGCAACAAAATGAAAGGCAATCTTTCAGCCGAGGAACGACAACCGCTTATAGAAGAATCGAAGCAGTTAAGGGATCAAGAAGCAGAAAAAGAATCCGTACTGCGTGAACTGACTGAGCAGCGGCTTGAACTGCTGAAGCAGGTACCAAACCTTACACATCCGGATTCTCCTGAAGGCCTGACTGATGAAGACAATCAGCCCATCAGAAAGATGGGAACAATCCCTGAATTTGATTTTGAGCCAAAAGACCATGTCGAATTGATGGAGGCTCTGGATCTGATTGACTTTGATGGCGGGGCAAAAGTTTCCGGACAAAAGTTTTATTTCCTCAAAAACCAGGCAGTATTTCTGGAACTGGCTCTTGCAAATTATGCTCTGGACTTGCTGCAAAAGGAAGGTTTTACTGTACACATGACACCCGATCTTGCACGACATCAAATTTTGGATGGGATTGGATTCAATCCGCGTGGAGAGGAGACACAGATTTATTCAGTTGAGGATTTTGACCTTTGCCTGATTGCAACAGCGGAAATAACCCTTGGGGGATTGCTTGTTGATCAGGTTCTGGATCCAGAACGTTTGCCGATTATGTATGCCGGTTTTTCCCATTGTTATCGTACGGAAGCTGGAGCTGCAGGCAGGGAATCTCGTGGATTATTCAGGGTGCATCAATTTTCTAAAGTTGAAATGTTTGCCTTCACCCATCCAGATCAGTCTGAAGAAATGCATCAAAAAATGCTCGCACTTGAGGAGCAAATTTATCAGGACCTCGGAATTCCTTACCAGGTGGTTAATATCTGCAGCGGTGATCTGGGAGGTCCTGCTTATCGTAAGTATGACCTTGAAGCCTGGATGCCGGGACGCGGAAAGTGGGGAGAGGTAACTTCCACCTCTAACTGTACTGATTACCAGTCTAGACGCATGAACATACGTTTCAAGGATTCAGAGACAGGCAAAAACAGATTTGTACACATGCTTAACGGAACTGCGATTGCAGTTTCAAGAACTTTAATTGCGCTGATCGAAAACGGCCAGCAGAAAGACGGATCAATCAAACTTCCGTCCTGTTTGAATCTTCCGGATATTCCTGCTCCGGATAACTGAACAAATCTATTTTGTCTTTCAATTTTGCATTATAAGTTCTAAATTTCAGATAACAACTAACCCTCTACTAAATAAAATGCCATGAGAACACTAGCAACAATGATTTTTTTAATGCTTTTTCCCACAATGGTGCTGGCAGAATTGCCTATTGGGGAAATACCGCCAAAAGTAGTTCTCAAAGACGATTTGGGCGGAAGGCTTGACGGTACGCAATGGAGCAGTGAGGAACTTGTTTCCGGAAAAGTAATTGTTCTTTTCTATGTTGACCCGGATGAATCTGAATTGAACAACCATGTAAGTGATGCTCTCAAAGCCGAAAATTATCCTAAAGAAAAATATGGTTCGATAGGAATGGCAAACATGGCTGCAACCTGGCTGCCAAATTTTGCCATCAACATGAAATTAAAAAGCAAGCAGGAGCAATATAAATCAACTGTATATGTGAAAGACCTTGAAAAGACATTGGTTAAGAAATGGGGTCTCAGCGATGATAACAGTGACGTAGTAGTATTCGGCAAGGACGGGAGGGTACTTTACAGTGTTGACGGTAAATTCACTGACGCCCAGGTTAAGGAAATTGTAAAAGTGGTTTGGGATAATTTGGATTGACAGTCAACTTGGATTTTAAAGATCCCAGCTTATTTTACAGATTTTGACCGTTCCTTTCTGGCCTTAACAGCAAGTTCGTCACAGCGTACATTTTCCGGATGCCCTGAGTGTCCTTTAACCCAGTGCCAGGAAACTTCATGGTTTCGGCTGACTTCAAGCAGACGAAGCCAGAGATCCTTGTTTGCCACAGGTTTACCTGCCTTTGTTTTCCATCCTTTGTTCTGCCAGTTATTCAGCCACTTTTGTTCAAAGGCATTTTTGAGATAACTTGAGTCTGTGTAGAGCTCCACAAAACATGGCTTCTTCAGTGCTTCCAGAGCCTTGATTGCGGCAGTCATCTCCATGCGGTTGTTGGTGGAATCTACTTCCGCCCCTGAAATCTCCGTGCGAAGATTATGTTTACTGGAAATCAAAACTGCTCCCCATCCTCCAACTCCCGGATTAGGTGAACATGCTCCGTCTGTATAGATCTCTACTTTGGTTTTGGACATTAAATGAATGAAGTTTGAAATACAGTAGATTTACAAACTTTATAGACGGCAAGAACTTAGCATTTTTCGGCAATTTTTAAATTATGTGCTGTTTGAAGGTATAGTCTGAACTGTGCTGTCGTTCAAAAATAATAAGATAAATATAAAGCCATTTCATTACTGATCCCCCCTTTTTTTATGCAGCTAAAACATTGATACACTGAACTAGGATT
>CAJXDX010000091.1 GCA_913052275.1 uncultured Pseudomonadota bacterium
CAGAAATCTTCCTTCTGGAACGCCAGTCACGATAGAGAGGAACAAGGATGAATGCCAGGGTCGCTATAACCAAAGCAAGCGTCATTGGCCTCTCCCAGATAAACTGGATGCCGTTGGCGTTACGAATCGCTCTTCCGAAATTATCTTCAAACAGCTGGCCAAGGACAAAGCCGATCAGCATGGGCGGGAGCGGGTAATCTGCAAATCGCATGATGATGGCAAACACACCGAAGCCCAGGAGCAAAAGCAGTTCGGTCGCATTGTTCTGGCCGATGTAGGCTCCGGCCATGGCGAAAAAAAGGACAAAAGGAATCAGGTAGGTCCTCGGAACTGCCAGCAGTCTGGCAATGTAGGGAACCAGCGGCAGGTTGAGGATAAGAAGGATGATGTTGCCGAAGTACATCGAAAAAATCACCGACCAGAAAACTTCAGGACGATCCTGCATAAGAAGCGGGCCTGGCTGAAGATTTAGGGCGATCAGTGCACCAAGCAGTACCGCCGTTGTTCCGGAACCGGGAATTCCAAGAGTTAAAAGCGGTACAAAAGACCCTGTGCTGGCAGCATTGTTTGCCGTTTCCGGGGCGGCAAGACCCTTGATTGAACCTTGGCCGAATTCCTTACGTTCCTCGGGCTTCGCCAGGTTCCGTTCCACTGCGTATCCGAGGAAGGAGGCAATTGTAGCTCCGGTACCGGGCATCACGCCAATCAGGAAGCCTTGGATCGACTGCCTTCCGATGACCGGTGCAATCGTTTTTGCTTCCTTAAGGTTAATGCGAAGGTTTGAAATTTCACGAGCTTCCTTGGAACCTCCCTTTTTACCGCGAAGCACATCCAGGGCAAGGAAGAAGGCTTCCGGAACGGCAAAAAGTCCCATTGCAAGAGTGACGAAATGAATTCCGCTCTGCAGGTCGAGCAACCCAAGCGTAAAGCGGGGTGCGTTGAAAAGGGATGATTCCCCCACGGTGGCGAGCATCAGCCCGAGCAGCGTCATCATCAGTGCCTTGAGTACTTTACCTTTACCAGCAAAAGCGGCTACTGCGGAGAGTCCCACTAGCATCAGCGCAAAGTACTCTGCAGACCAGAAAAGAATAGCGAAACTGGCCAGGGCTGGAGCAAATCCCATCAGTAAAATGGCCCCGATTGTACCCCCTGAAAAGGAAGAAATCGCAGCAATTGTCAACGCCTTGCCGGCCTGTCCTTTGCGGGTCATCGGGTATCCATCGAAAGAAGTAGCCACCACCGCAGCTTCTCCGGGGGCATTTATCAGAATTGAGGAAGTCGAACCGCCGAAAATCGCACCGTAATAAACCCCGGCGAGAAGAATCAGGGTCGTTGAAGGATCTCCGATCTGAATGCTGACGGGGATCATGATCGCCACCACAGACATTGGTCCAAGTCCGGGAAGCATTCCAATGATAGTTCCGATGAAGCATCCAAGCGCAGCAAATAACATGTTCTGCAGAGTGAAGGCTGTCTGGATCCCCAGAAGCATCTGGTCCCACATTATAACCTCACTGATAGAAAATCATCGGCCAGGGCCGCATGAAGATGGACAGCACTTCATCCACGAGATACCAAACCAGGAATGATGCAAGACAGGAAACCGGCAACAAAATCCAGACTTTACGTTCCCCAAGCATTAATCCTCCGATGCTGAGAAACAAGGAGGTTGCAATCAGAAATCCTGCTTGTCTGAGGGAGAGTGCATAGATTACTGCCAGGATTAAAAGTCCAATACCTTTGCCCCATTCATAATTCTCTGGAGATTCCAGGTATTTTTGATCTGATCCGATAACCTTGTTTTCCTCACTTGAACTTGAACTTTGACTATCGGGCATCACCAGCAGGACGGCAGAGCAGATCATACCTGCCACGGCCAGTCCGATGGGCAGGGTATTTGGCTTCATCGCCAGAAACTGTTCGAAAGGCAGAATCCTGTAAGTTAAGGCAAGGTAGCCGTAACAACTGGAAAAAGCCAGCATCCCCAGTGCAATCCAGCGGTTGATGCTTAGCATGATGAAGAGAAATGGAATTAGGAAACGGGAGGAAACCTCCTCCCGCATTAAAACGTCTCCGGATTACAGGAATCCAAGTTCGCGCATAAGGTTGCCAATGACTTCTTCCTGAGAAGAAAGGAAGTCCATGAAACTGTCACCTGGATTATGAATGTTGACCCATCCGTTTCTTGCACGGACCTTTTCCCATTCCGGAGTGTCATACATCTTGCCCAGTACTTCTATGTATGCACGGCGTTTGTTGCTGGGAAGATCAGGAGCAGCAAAAAATCCGCGCCAGTTGACGAATGTCGCATCATAACCCTGTTCTTTCAAAGTCGGGGCGTTAGGGGCTGCAGGTACTCGCTCATTGGAAGTAACACCAATGATACGTACCTTTCCAGCCTGCTCCAATGCCACAGCTTCTGAAAAACCGGTGGACAGTGCATCGATTTCTCCTGAAAGCAATGCTGCCATTGCCTTTCCTCCTGCATCGAAGGGGATGTATTTAACTTTGGTTGGATCGGCACCAGCCGCCTTGAATGCCATTGCGGCTACCAGGTGGTCCATCCCTCCCGGAACAGAACCTCCGCCGATGGCGACGTCACTGGGATTTTTCTTGTAGGCTTTCACCAGGTCGTCAAAATTTCCCAGCGAGCTTCCCGAGTTGACCACCAGTGCCGCATAGTCGCCAATTGTACCGGAAATGAGGGTCAGATCCCTGAAATTCTGAGGGAAGACCTTGGTCAATGAACGTATCACGATCGGGGTCGAGTTGACCATCAAAGTACCGTGATTGCTTTTAGAATTTTCAATCAGGTAACCGATTGCTTTACCCCCGCCGCCACCGGACATATTTTCATAAGTGGCGCTATCAATTAACCCTGATTTGGTAAGGGCTTCTCCTGTACCTCTTGCCGTACCATCCCATCCTCCTCCTGCTCCGCCAGGAATCAGGAAATGAATTTTATTAATTTCCATCGCAGAAAGGCTGCCTGTGGAAATAGCAAAAGAGGCAACTGCCAATACAATTGATTTAGCAATATTTTTCATATTGTTCTCCTAAAATGATAATTATAGTAATCCTGGTTTTTCAAAACTGTTTTTAATAGCCAGAAACACAGAATGAATTTATGCGTAGATCTAACAGGAAATAAATTCAGATCACAGCATTTTCACTACTAACACCAGCAGATTATGAATAGAATCATGCTTTGGTGCATTCACGAACCACTGATGCTAAACTAGGAAGCAAAACAAGTATAGTTTGCGAAGTTAAAAAATGTTCATTTTGTTTTAATCATTTTGTTCATTTTGTTCACAATTAATTTTTAAAGAAAAAATGAAAAATACATCCAATACCATTTCGTTCCCTAGTAATTTAATCCACAGAACGCTTCATGGACGCATGCTGTCACTAATGTTTCTTTTGCTTGGTGCATTGATCGGCATTACGTGGCTGATGGTTTACATAATGGTTTCTTCAATCCTGGAAGAGTATATCGGTCGGAATGCCCTCAATGTTTCGAAGGCAGTATCTCTGACAACAGTAGTACAGGAAGGATTAAAAAATAAAAACTCATCTAAAATACAAATGTATGCTGAATCAGTGAGGAAAGCTACCGGGGCACGGTTTGTAGTGGTTGGTGACCACGAAGGCAGGCGCTACAGTCATCCGGTGCCTGAGCGGATCGGAAAGTTTATGGTCGGCGGAGACAATCCTCGTGCTCTGGAAAAAGGTGAAGCGTATGTTTCCAAGGCAGTTGGAACACTTGGTCCGTCGATGCGTGGTAAAGTTCCAATATTTGATGATGCGGGTAAGGTGATTGGGGTGGTCTCTGTTGGATATTTGCAGGAAACTGTAGAAAGTGTCACCGAGGGCCATTTGCAACGTGTTTTGTTATGGGTATGCGGCCTTTTTTTGCTTGGAGGAATTGGCACATGGTTTATTTCAATGGATGTTAAGCGTTCTATTTTCGGTCTTGAACCTTCAGAAATTGCACGTTTATTCAGGGAACGTAATGCTATATTGGAATCCATTAAGGAAGGAGTGGTTGCAATAAACCATGAAGGACGGGTAACTATGCTCGACCATGAAGCCGCCAAGATTCTGGATATCCCTCCTGAATCAGGTATAGGTACGCCGGTCAAGACAATCTTTCCACAAACAAAGATGCTGGAAGTTTTACAAAGCGGGGAAGGACAATACGATCAGGAAATGCTGATTGGCGGAATTGAGGTAATAGTCAACCGAGTACCTATTTGGCAGAATGATAAAGTAACCGGGGTAGTATCAAGCTTTCGTCGTAAAGAGGAAATAGACAGGATGGCTAAGGAACTTTCCCAGATTCAAGAATATTCAGAAGCTTTGAGAGCCCAAACTCACGAATATTCCAACAAACTGCACACACTAGCAGGGCTGATTCAGCTTGGTTCTTACCGTGAAGCCCTTGATTTGATTGGTCAGGAGACTTCAGGATATCAGGAACTCCTGGAAATACTGGCTGTCAAAGTTCCGGACCCGTTATTATCTGCTATTATTTTAGGCAAGTACAACCGTGCACAGGAAATGCGGGTTGATTTTCAACTTGATCCTGAAAGCAGCATGATCGATATTCCGGAAAGTATTAATCGGGAAAAAATAGTTACCATCATAGGTAATTTGCTGGAAAATGCTATAGAAGCTGCACAGGAAAACATATCCGGACCCCACACGGTGAAGCTTTCAATGACAGATTATGGGAATGATCTTATTTTTGAGGTGGAAGATTCCGGTCAAGGGGTTGATGAAAAATCAGTTGATTTATCTTTCCAGCATGGTTTTTCAACTAAATCCGGGACTGGAAGGGGTGTTGGGCTTTCACTTGTACACGAAAATTTGAAATTTTTTGGAGGACAATTGACTGCAGCCCGCAGCAACATAGGCGGAATGCGATTTACAATCTATATCCCTAAACATCCAAATTAATTTTTAAATGTAATATGAATCTGCGTGTACTGATTATTGATGACGATATTCGTATTGCGGAAATACACCGTCGATATGTTGAAAAAATTGAAGGATTTGAAGTGGTTGGCATTGCCAACAACCTTGAAGATGCACAGTCTCAACTGGATGTTCTTGAACCAGATTTGTTGTTGCTGGATATTTTCTTTCCCGAAGGCAGTGGCTTGGAATTTTTAAAAAAGGCACGTATGCACAGTAAGCAGGTAGATGTTATTCCTATCACTGCGGCAAAGGAAGTTAATTTGTTCAACGAAGCAATCCATGGAGGAGTATTTGATTACATACTCAAGCCAGTAGTATTTACAAGATTTCAGACAACTTTAGAACGTTATCGGCAAACAAAAAATCAACTTTTAAACATTGATCAGCTCGATCAGTCAGAAGTTGACAGGGCACTTCACACAGCAAGTGGGGACTTGAGTAAGTTTCAAGAATTGCCTAAAGGTATAGACAGGCTTACTTTAGAAAAAGTACAACAAGTTTTAAGTTCAGTTCAAATTCCGGGATTAACTTCGGAAGAAGTAGCTTCTCAGATAGGAGCAAGCCGCACCACTGTCAGGCGCTATCTTGAATATTTAGTTTCACAGATGATTTTAGATGTGGACATAAGCTATGGGGGAGTGGGCCGTCCGGAGCGTCGTTATTTCAGAAAGAAGCATTGAGATGCTTTTTTTAATTGTATTTTTTTTGTTATAATTTTTTTTAATAAACAGTGCCTACTTGCAGAATTATAAAACAATATGGTTAAAGCGTAATTTTATGGAAATTACAGCGAATTTGAATTTCTATTCAGAAGTGGACTGTATCCGACCAATTATATAATATGTTTGACATTTTTGAATAATTGATATAGCATATGCAAAGCTCAGGAAAGGAAGTGCCCCAAAGACCTTTGAAAGTTCACGGGTCTGTATAAGAGAATTTCTATTACAATGGGGGAGAAAAAAAACTTTACTGTGCACAAATTTAATTATTAACAAAACAAGAGGATTAAATGGATTTTGGTGAACAAATGACTAAGTGGAGGGAAGATTCCGGACTGACTCGCAAGGAATTTGCCAGAAAACTTAGTGTGTCGCTGACTGCAGTAAAAAATTGGGAAACAGGACACTCAACACCTAAACTGACAAAATATAGTGAAATTGCCAAAGTACTGTCTATAGATGTGCGAGATATGGGCCTGGATAATGACCTCAATCTTGACAGGATAGGTGATCGCATCAAATATGCCCGTTTGCTTCGAGGTATGTCGATCGAGGCATTTGCCTATGAACATGGTTTTGCAATTCAGACTGTAAAGAGCTGGGAATCTCATGCCGCTGAGGTGACAGAAGCATCTCTGGAACGCATTTCTCGTGCTTTGAAAATACCTTTCCCATTCTTTGATATGAAGAATGATCCTCACAAAGAATTAGCCGACCTAAAATAAACAGAGGAAATCTCGAGATAGAGGAACTCCAAGTAATTAATTTTGGGTGCGTCTCAGCGCATCCTTAAATTCCTGTTTTTCGTTGTCTTGTTTCAGAGCAAGCTGGTAGTGTTTTCTGGCCAATGGTATTTCTCCGTTTGCCTCAAAAGCCAGTCCGAGGTTGTACTCATCTTCTGCTGTGCGATCATCCTGACTTTGAAGAAAGGCAATTGCTTCCTGATATGCGTTGCCCCTGATAAGCGTAACTGCAACTGGGTTCCCATCAAGAACAATTAAATCTGCCGTTTCATGATAGGGGCTGATTTGTCTGACGAATTTTTCAGCTACCTCTCTGCCGAGCCTGATCCGCATATCCAGAGCAGTTTGCGGAACACCGACATCCTGTCTTAGATTGAACCCTCTTGCAAAATATTCAGTGGGGTTTGTAAATGATAAACCGGCCCGATCAATTCTTGTAAGTAAGGTGACAGAAAAGTCCTGATCTTG
>CAJXDX010000092.1 GCA_913052275.1 uncultured Pseudomonadota bacterium
AAAAAACAGTCCGGAGTTATGATTTTAACAATTTGTTTATCAAACCCAAGAGCTCCGGCTAGGGACAATGGTCCGTATGTTTTGCCTGATTCCGGTATAGCACAAAGTCTTTCTGCAACCTCCAGCTGAATCATGACAGTAAAAGATTTCCATGCATTGCGTACCGGCAGCAACTTCAGCAGCAGTGCAGTTGCAATATTGTAGGGCAGATTTGCTACTAATTTTGCAGGAAACTTTATTAATTTATCAAATACATTAATTTCAAGTTTCATCACATCATGCTCAAGCAATGTGAAGTTTTTTTCTTTCTCGAACTTTTTTCGCAATTCATCACATAGATCCGGATCAATTTCAACAGCTGTGACTGAAGCATTAATATTTAACAATGACTGGGTAAGCATTCCATAACCAGGGCCTATTTCCAAAATATGATCTCCATGTTGAACATCAGCAGCCTGAACAATTGATTCTGCAATACTTTTGCTTTTAAGAAAATGCTGACCCCACTTTTTTTTTGCCATTGTAATTTTGAATTTAATGACTGTGTTCCAAGATGAATAATAGTTCCATAAAAAACGTTCAATGCAGAAAAACAGGTTTTTCAACTGACAAATTTACCTTAGAGACAGTCGCTGATAAAAGCAAATTCTTGAATCAAAAAGTTTTTTGCAAAAGTTCTTGACTTAATTTTAAATATGAAATACGATTTCCAATCGCAAAAACTTAAATCTCAATCAATCTCCGATTCGCTGATACCTAAAGTATAAACCATGGTTTGGCGAGCGATAGGGTAGACAGGGAAACCGGTCTGCCTCCCGACTTTGGAAAGGAGACCTTTCATGATAGACCAGCACGGTCGAAACATTAATAAACTCCGTATTTCTTTAAGTGAAGTTTGCAATATGGCTTGCACATATTGTGTCACAAGCCTGAGCGATCATAAGCGTTCCCCGGATGAATTAAATGCTGATCAGATGTTGTATCTGGTCCGATTGCTAAAAGAAAATGCAGGAATTGAAAAAGTACGCCTGACCGGAGGAGAGCCCCTGCTGCATTCGGAAATAGTTAAAGTAATTTCAGGCATTAGTGAAATGGGTATAAAAAGTATAGGCCTAACTTCTAATGGACAATTGCTTGCCAGGAAAGCCAAAGCTCTTGCTGAGGCAGGTCTTAAAAACGTAAACATAAGTCTTGACTCCCTTGACCCTGAAAAATTTAAGCTACTGGGAAGAGTTGGGAAACTTCATAAAACTTTGGAAGGCATTGAAGCATGTTTAAAATATGGTCTGTTGGTAAAAATTAACATGGTAGTTATAAAGGGAGAAAATGAAGATGAGATAGTGAATATGCTTGAATACGGAGTGGACCGGGGTGTTGAAGTACGCTATCTGGAATTAATGGGAATGGGGCCGCTGTATAAAAAAGATGATTTTAAACTGATAGATATGCATGAAATTCTAAGGAGAATCTCAAAAAAATACTCTGTTCAACCTGTTTCTGCAGATTCTGATTCTACTTCACTTCGTTACTGGGTTCCAGGAGGATTCTTTGGTATTATTCCAAATAATAGTGCACCGTTTTGTTCCACCTGTTCCCGTCTGCGTCTTACTTCTGACGGCCAGCTAATAGGCTGTTTAAGTAATCCTTCACCTGTCTCAATACGTCATTTACTAAATCATACTGATCCGGAAGAAACTCTACAAAAACTAGTTAAAAAATCTATTTCCTTCAAACAGGATGCAGCCTTCACAGGCTCTTCTCTTGTCATGTCCCGCGTGGGAGGCTAGCCCACAATCAAAACGCAACCGTAACACTTGCACTTTTTTCCCGCTTTCTGTAAAAGATACAGTTAAACTTTCGCCCAGACTATAGCTTAATTTAGTCTGTAACTGCCTAAACTCTCGGGATATTATTCATGCGCACATTATTTCTGCAAACCTCTGTTGTGGTACTCACCATTAATGTGGTTTCATACTTTTATCTTCCACAAGTTCTGTGGTCAATGATTTTCTTTGGCCCCCTGATCATACTGGGACTGTTCGATATTACACAAAAATCACATTCAGTTCTTCGAAACTTCCCTGTGCTGGGACACATGAGATATTTACTTGAAGAAATCAGGCCGGAAATGTATCAGTACTTTGTTGAATCCGATACAAGCGGGCGGCCATTCAACCGAGAACAGAGAAACGTTGTTTATCAGCGTGCGAAAAATGTCAGAGACACCACTCCTTTCGGAACAGTAGAAAATGTTTATGAAACAGGCTATGAATGGGTTAATCACACATTAAGTCCGAAACAAATAGATTATTCTGATGTAAGTATAAATATAGGGGGACCAGACTGCAAACAACCTTATTCTGCCAGCCTGCTTAATATTTCAGCCATGAGTTATGGGGCACTGAGCAAAAACGCAGTAATAGCTTTAAATCAAGGAGCTAAGATGGGAGGCTTTGCTCACAATACCGGAGAGGGTGGTCTTAGCCCCCATCATCTACATGGTGGTGATCTTATCTGGCAGGTTGGTACAGGTTATTTTGGCTGCAGAGATAAAGAGGGAAATTTTAATCCTGATACATTTGCAGAAAGAGCGAACAATGAGCAGGTAAAAATGATAGAAATAAAACTCTCACAGGGTGCAAAACCTGGTCATGGAGGGATACTTCCTGCTGCAAAGCTTACTAAAGAAATAGCTGAAATTCGTGATGTACCAATGGGTAAAGATGTTAATTCTCCCCCAGGACACACAGCTTTCTCCAATCCATTGGAACTGATGGAATTCATCAAAAAGTTAAGGGACTTGTGTGGAGGTAAGCCTATTGGATTTAAATTGTGTGTGGGCAAGCGCAGGGAATTTATTTCTATTTGCAAAGCAATGCATGAAACCGGAATTACCCCTGATTTTGTAACTGTGGACGGCGGTGAAGGAGGTACAGGAGCAGCCCCTATGGAATTTTCAAATCATATCGGGACACCTCTGGTTGAGGGGTTGATTTTTGTACACAATGTTCTGGTAGGATTTGACCTGAGAAAGAAGATAAAAGTGATCAGCAGCGGGAAAATGACATCAGGATTTGGACTGGTCAAGAGACTTGCTTTAGGAGCCGATATCTGTTATTCAGCACGTGGAATGATGATGGCGCTTGGATGTATTCAAGCTCGAAAATGCAACTCGAACGTTTGTCCTGTAGGCGTAACAACACAAAATCCAAAATTGACGTGGGCTCTTGTTCCAGAGGAAAAAAGCAAGCGAGTCTATAATTTCCACCAGAACACCGTAAAAAGTGCTTGTGAAATAATGGGAGCAATGGGCCTGGAAAAAACGGAAGACCTCAAGCCCTGGCATTTGATGCGCCGGATTGAGGCTTATGAAATTCGGAATTTATCTGAAATATATGAATTTATAGAAGAAGGCTCCCTGCTTAAAGATCCCAAACCAGAGAGCTATGCTCGTGCATGTGACGCGGCACGTGCAGATAGTTTTACTGAAACCAGTTAATTATTAACTGTTGAAATAGTGTTATAGACTCGATTATTCATAACAATTTCAGAAATAAAAGCTTTTAAGTAATATTCTTTTGGATCAGTTAGCAACTGATAGTATTTAGTAAGTGATCTCCCTGTCCTGGAATCACAAACCTGCGTTCCCATGATTTCATCTGCAGGGGAATATTTAATCATTAAAGATTAAAAAAACTACCTTCCAAAATTTATGTTTGAGTGTTTTTAACTTCATTTCTCAATCATTAATCAACCAATTTTGTTAACAGTCTATGAAAGCATCTGATTTATTTGTAAAAGCCCTGGAAGAAGAAGGCGTTGAACATATCTTTGGTATTCCAGGAGAAGAAAACCTTGATCTTCTCAACTCACTCAGGGACTCATCAATCAAGCTAATCTTGACACGACATGAACAGGCAGCCGGGTTCATGGCATCCACATATGGACGTCTGACCGGGAAGACAGGTGTGTGCTTGTCAACACTGGGACCAGGAGCAACAAATCTGGTCACTGCCGCTGCGTACGCACAGCTGGCAGCAATGCCAATGGTGATGATTACTGGACAAAAACCAGTGAAATACAGTAAACAGGGTAAATTCCAGATTGTGGATATTGTTGAGATGATGCGCCCTTTGACTAAATTTACTCAGACTATAGTCAGCGGGAACAATATCCCCCCTCTGGTCAGGGAAGCATTCAGAATCTCTCAGGAAGAGCGTCCGGGTGCAGCACATTTGGAGTTGCCTGAAGATGTTGCAAGTGAGGAAACATCTGCCAAACCTTTACCTCGAAGCCGTGCTCGCAGGCCCATTGCTGAAGAAAAGGCTGTCAAGCAGGCAGTTGAAATGATTGAAAAGGCAAAAAACCCCCTGCTGCTAACAGGTGCAGGATCAAACAGGAAAATGCCTTCGCGAATGTTAAGAGCATTTGTTGACAAAACTAAAATCCCATTCATCAGTACACAAATGGGGAAGGGCGTGCTTGATGAACGTGATCCTCTGTATTTGGGTAATGCAGCTCTTTCTTCAAACGATTTTTTGCATAGAGCAATAGATAAGTCAGACCTGATAATTAACGTGGGACACGATGACATTGAAAAACCTCCTTTTTTTATGGAACAGAACTCTTTTCAGGTGATTCATGTTAATTTCTCTTCAGCGGAAGTTGATCCGGTTTATTTCCCGCAGCTGGAGGTTATTGGTGATATCGCAAACAGCATCTGGCAGATTAAGGAAAGGATTATGCCTCAAAACACATGGGATTTTTCATACTCAATGAAAGTCAAAAAAGCAGTTGAATCCCACTTGCTTGAAGGCGCGGATGACCCTCGTTTTCCTATGCTGCCGCAGAGACTGGTTGCAGATGTACGAAAAGCTATGCCAGCAAACGGAATTATTGCATTGGATAACGGGGTTTATAAAATCTGGTTTGCACGAAACTACAAGGCTTATGAGCCAAACACTGTTTTACTGGACAATGCTCTTGCTACGATGGGTGCAGGGCTACCTTCCGCAATGGGAGCACATATGGTTTACCCTGAGCGGAAAGTAATGGCAATTTGCGGAGATGGTGGATTCATGATGAATGCCCAGGAACTTGAGACAGCCGTACGTCTCAAAATGAATTTAATATGTCTTATCCTAAGGGACGACTCATACGGAATGATACGCTGGAAACAGGCAAACATGGGATTTGAAGATTTTGGTCTTGAATTCGAAAATCCTGATTTTGTCAAGTTTGCTGAATGCCATGGTGCAAGGGGGTATCGAGTAGAAAAAACAGAGGATTTCGTGCCGTTGATTGAAAAATGCAATAATACGCCAGGAGTTCATTTAGTGGAGCTTCCAGTAGATTATTCTGAAAACGATCATATCCTGAATCATGAAATTAAGGAACGCAGCCAAAAAATATAATAACTATACAAGAGAGAATTCCCTTGATGGAAAAGTATGACCTGTGTGTGATTGGAGGCGGCCCATCCGGTTATGCTGCAGCGATGCGTGCGGTTGATTTTGGCAAAACCGTATTGCTTGTAGAGCGTGACCGACTCGGTGGAGCAGGAATATACGATGGTGCGCTTTCCTCAAAAACATTTTGGGAAATATCAAAAGAATTTGCCTCATTTAGCAAAAAAATGCGCCATTATGGTTTGAGTGAACCAAATGTTAATTTTCATAACGTGCTGCAGGAAGTAAATGATGCGGTTTTTGAACGTTCTGATCAACTGAATCAACACCTCCAAAAGGTAATACAGCAGCGTCCGGAACATTTTCGGTATTTAAAAGGCAGTGCAAGTTTGCTGAGCTCAAGTGAGATTGAGGTTAAAACTGAATCCGGGAGCCAAAAACTATTTGCGGAAAATATCATTATTGCTACCGGAAGCCGCCCGCGAAAACTTGACTCTATACCCTTTGATGAGAAAGTGATAATGACCAGTGATGGAATCAGTTCATTGAAGGAATTTCCTGAAAGCCTGGTGATTCTTGGGGCAGGAGTTATCGGTTGCGAGTTTGCCACAATTTTTTCAAATTTTGGTAAAACGAATGTTCACCTCATCTCAAAAGACGAACGTATACTTCCCTTCGAAGACGCAGATATGGCCTTTACAATCGAAAAAAACCTGGAGGCAAATGGTGTACTGATCCATCGGTTGTCAAAGCTCGACAAAATGGAAATTATTGACGGTCAAGTGAAATATGTAATTGAACATCCAGATGGAGATAAAGAAATTTTTCACGCGGAAAAAGCTCTTGTTTCAGTGGGTAGGATACCAAATATAGAAAACACAGGTTTACGGGAAATTGGTGTGGAACTCAGTGAGGCTGGACATATTGTTGACAATGATACGCAAACAAGTTTCTCCAACATTTACGCTGTTGGCGATATAACCGCAGATATCGCACTGGTAAATGTGGGAGAACTGGAAGGACGCCATGCAGTTGAAAAAATATTCGGTGAACCCAGAAGACCTATTATTTACGAAAATATATCAACTATCATGTTTCTCAATCCCGAGGTGGCAGGCGTAGGAATGAACGAACAACAGGCACAAAAGTCCGGGATCAACTATCGTGTTGCCAGTTTTGACTTTCGCTGCATACCGAGGGCCGTGGCGATGCGTAATACCGAGGGTTTTTTCAAAATACTTGTTACAGATGATGATGATATGAAAGTGCTGGGAATGCGTGCGGTTGGTGAACACGCATCCAGTGCCATACAAGCTGTTGCTTTGCTGATTGCCACAAACAAAGGCATAGAGGAATTAGCTGAACTGATTCATCCACACCCTTCAATCATTGAAGGAATACAGGAATGTATACGTGTGCTGCTTGGGAAGTCTATTTACAAGCCTAATATTTTTCAGGATTATCTTGAATATAGATGTTACAGAAATGGTGAGTTCATCGAATGAA
>CAJXDX010000093.1 GCA_913052275.1 uncultured Pseudomonadota bacterium
TTGACTGAGATCAGTTCAGGACTGATACCAGTTGCTTCACATAAAAACTGAACGGCCATTGTAAAAACTCCCTGACCCATTTCGGTCCATCCGTGGTGAATTGTAACATTATCTGGAGAATCAATAACCACCTTCACCTTACCTTCATCCGCCACTCCGTTGCCGATTCCGGTGTTCTTCATACCACATGCAATGCCTGCATATCTGGCATTTTGAAACTTCTCTTTAACAGCCAGCAAAGTTTTTTGAATTCCTATTCCGGATGTGATTTTCTGGCCTGTTGATGTACAGTCTCCGGGTTTAAGCGCATTGTCGTAGCGTATTTGCCAGCGGTCATATCCGCCAAGTTCACATAATTCATCAAGACAGCTTTCAACCGCAAAATTAATTTGGTTAACACCGAATCCGCGCATGGCCCCGCAGGGAACATTATTGGTATAAACTGCACGGCTCAGGATATCAACCGAAGGAATGGTATAGACACTGGTTGCGTGTCCGGCCGCACGTTCCAGCACTTTCATGCCTACCGAGGCGTATGCCCCTGTGTCTCCAATAATGTCTGCCTTGATAAATGTAAGTTTGCCTTTTTTATCACATCCCATGGAAATATCCATTGACATCGGATGACGCTTAGGATGCATCAGCAGTGACTCCGGACGAGTCAGAGCAACTCGTACAGGAAGCTGCAGCAAGTGAGCGAATAGGGAGGCATGTCCCTGCACTGAAATATCCTCCTTTCCTCCAAATGCACCGCCATTTGGCATCAATAAAACCGTCACTTTTTCTAGCTGAATTCCTAGAATCTTACTGATACTGCTCCTGTCTTCATAGACTCCCTGTCCCTGTGAAAAGACTTCAATTCGATCTTCCTGGGGTTTTGCAACACAGCACTCGAGTTCCATGAACGCGTGTTCTATTCGCTGAGTTTTGTATGTTCCTTTTGTAACATATTCACTTTCTTTCTCAGCCTTTATGCAGTCTCCACGCTGTATCTCGGTTGTGGAAAGGAGGTTACCGCTTTCATGTATTTTTGGACTTTGGTCTGACAGTGCTTCAGAAGCATCTGTTACGGGAGTTAATATCTCGTATTCGACATCTATTGATTCTACAGCTTCACGTGCCTGTTTTTCAGTTTCCGCAACAACTCCAGCCAGTATATCTCCAAGATAGCGTGTGGTTTCTCCTTCTCTTACCATTAAGGGCCAATCAGGTATAATTAAACCTGTGAATCGTTCACCGGGAATATCTTTGGCAGTAAATACGCGCAGTACGCCATCCATTTTTTCAGCTTTGTCTGTATTGATTTTTAGTACTTTAGCTCTGGGATGTTCACTGAATTTCAATGCACCATGCACCATCCCTTCAAACTTCAGATCTGCAACATATGGTGCTTCACCGACAGCTAGTCTTACTGAGTCATATTTTGGCAGGCTCTCCCCTACCTTTCCGCTGTATTTTGGAAGCTCAAGGTTTCCATTATTCCTGAGTGCTTCTGCGGCGGTCAGACATGATTTTGTTATTTTTTTGTAGCCTGTACATCGGCAAAGGTTGCTGTTAAGTGCCTTGTTTACTTCTTTTTCTGTCACAAAAGGCTGATCGAATAAGGGCCAGACTTTCATTATGATTCCAGGAGTACAGAATCCACACTGCAGACCTCCCTCTTTCGCAAAAGCCTTAACTACAGTTTCTTTTTTGCCTTCATCAAGGCCTTCCATCGTCACAATTTCTTTACCTTCAATGCGTCTCATCGGCGCAATACAAGCCTTGAGAGGATTGCTGTCCATCAACACCGTACAGCACCCGCATACTCCTTCAGGCGCGCAGCCGTCTTTGGGAGAAATTATATCTTCTACATCCCGCAAATATGTCATCAGGGACATTTCCGGATCACCTTCATACGATATTGTATTTCCGTTTAATTTAAATTCCATACTTCTCCTTACTTTTCAGAAAGTAAATTAGTGTTTAGTGATGCTTAAGATCTGAATTCAAGTTTGTTTTTTATGTCTTTATTATTTCATCATATGCCATTCTGCGCCGGACCACTCATTCAAACTGGACAACTGAAAGGATGTTGCCTTCACTATCCTTAAACCATGCGCCTTTGACTCCACCCATGGTAGCAATACCCTGCTCATCAGTCATTTCATACTGTTCAAATACAACGCCTTTCTCCCGAAGATCCTTTACAACCTTTTCAACATCGTCAACTTCCCACCCCGCCGCAGTATGATCAGCTTTGGTTGGTGAATCCCTGTGATACAGAACCAGCTGCGAACCATGTCCACATTCAAACATAACTCCTCCAGGTGCATCACCAGCCTGAAGTCCAAGCTTTTCTTCATAAAATTTCCTTGCACGTTCCAGGTCCACAACAGGCAGGACCGCGGTGACTCTTGAATCAGCTAACATTATTTTTCTCCCTATTAATTTTGCAACACGGCAAGTGTAGCTAAGATTTAATTGACCATATTAACTAACGGACTCCGAACAGAAAAATGCTGCTACAGGAAACTTGAATAAGTAACACTGGATGCGTCTGTGACAGCTGTTTTCATCATCTGCATTATCTCATAATTTTCAAAACTTACACTGCTTTTTGCCTCTCCTGAAATGGTGTTCATGGGATCGTCCTTGGAGAACCTTATGTTGAAATCCGGACCGGAATAACTGACAGATTCACCTTTTATTGAGAGGCTGTATTCATGTCCATCAAAGCGCGCATAGACTTTCTCAGCCTCATTATTTTTTTCAATAAAAAACCCGTCATGACTACTGAAATGCTGAAATGACTCCAAATTTCCAAAAAATCTCGGTTTGAGCACAAACGGTCCTCCGTCTTCAGGACAGAATATGTCGCAGTTTCCGCATTCATTACAAAAATCCGCAAAGTTACCTATCTGGTATTTCTTTTCCAGTTTCAGTGTTTTTCTGTCTTTTATGTGCCACTTGTCACTGTCCTTTACAAACTCCAGGACCTCAGTTTCTCCCGGAGGGATATGCAGAGCGAAATTAGCATCGTTAGGGCATACAGGGATGCACTTATCACATGTCAGGCAGTCGAATAATTCAAGCATGCTCCCAACTTTTCGCGGAGGAGTTGAGTTTTTTTCAAAACCATAGCGTGCATGGGTACTGGCCTGTTCCACGTAAGTTCTGGTATTAAGCAGCTTAACTTCAGAAAGCAGGCTGTCAGCAATTTCGGTTCCCAAAGTTTTACGGAGTTGACTGAATTTTAATTGACTTCCGGACTCCTGCAGTGATTCCCGGAATGCATTCACGGATTCATCTCCGTGGTCAATAACAATATTTTCCAGGGCCTGTTCTGCATTCCCGTAGGCTTTAACAATATAGCTTTCTATATCAGAAACACCGAGGCTGTCCATGCGCGTGTTAAGCTCCTTAAAATAGTTGATGCTCCGACTGTAGCCTCCGACCTTGAGCAAATCACTACACACTGTAATTGGAGTAAGCCCCAATGCAACCGTGTCTGCAAAGTTTGTCCTGTCTATTCCCGCAGAAAACGAAATTGGGAAGCGGTCTCCAAACCTTTCACGGAATTGTTGAACCAGATTGATTCCCAATACATGCAGCGGAGTTCCTGAGAGATACATTACTTTTTCTGTTTGCGGGAAGAAATTGCGTTGATTTTCCACAATCAGCGTATTGTTGAATTTGACGCCAAATCCAAGTCCAAGAGACTTTGCAGTTTGACCGAGGCGCTCCACAAATCCCTGTGCCTGTTCCCACGTAGTATCATTTTCAAATGCTTCATCCGGAACATTGATATCTTGGTAGTCCATCATCTCGTTCAGCAGGTTCCGTACTTTTTTCTTTCCCAGCAGTGTTGGATTGAGTTTGATGATGCAGTTCAAACTATGCTGATGGAAAAGATAATCAATAATTTTTTCGATTTCATCCGGAGGACAGCCGTGGAAAGTGCTTAGAGTCAGCGTGTCAGAAAGTCTTGTTTGAAAATCAAGGTCCCTGTATTCCGCGTATTTTTCCGGAATTTGTTTACGATACTGTTCCACAATTTCAGAAGCATCCTTCATTTTCTCAATGAACCGGCATACTTTGTCAGACTTAATTCCCTCAAGATCATATCCGACACTCATATCATAAAGCACATTTCTAAAATTTTTGGCTAATTTGAGTTTCCCGCTGGCCTGCAGTATTTCGATAAGCATTGAACCTTTGACATACTCATGCAGCGATTGCTCAACTCTTAATTCCTGCGACCATTCCACATTGTAGCCGACGGTCTGCATGTCAATGCAAGGCCGAGGAATCTGCAGTTCATCCAGAACCTGTACAGTTTTAAGCTCCATGATTCTTGAGCCGCCCAGCCATGAAAGCAAAATATTTTGAGCCATTTGAGTTTGAGGTCCGGATGCTGGTCCAAGCGGAGAGGAGGATTTTTTCCCATGGAATTTAACAGAGTAGTCTTTATCAGTAGTTCCGATAAAGAATTTCTTTGAGGGATAGTCAAAAATTGAGTCTGCCGTTTCCAGCTCGTGGAACATCCGTTTAATAAGGGAGCCAAAGGGATGTGGTATGAGTTCTGCCATTTTTTATCAGGGATGGAATTTGATTGTTAGAAATGGCTCCAAAGTTTTTCTGCCTGAGTGACTGCATTTGCTTTTATTTCTTTTTCAGAAAGCATAAGCAGCTGACGGTCTTTAATCCTGAATTCACCTCTTGTGATCACATCACTGGGGAGTTCACTCAGTCCAAAAAATACGTGCCCAAAAACAGTCGATTCTGTGATCGGTGTTCTTGGCGAATAATCATAAATTGCAAGATCTGCCTGGTACCCCGGCAAAATACGGCCAATCTTTCGGCCAAAGAGTTTGGAGGCAATCTCTGGATTATTTCCAAATAAGAGCCGCATGTAATCCACACTTGCTGCACCTCCTGGAAGGTGAGAGCTTCTTATCAGCATACCTTCTTTTCCTTCACGAAGCATGTTTGCCTGCATGCCGTCCGTTCCAAGTCCGGAAGCCAATTCATCCAGGTTCAGATTGGGCGTCATTCCGACCCTGTTATTTGCGTTTGATGAGGGGTTGTGAACGAACATGGCATTATGTTCACCGATCAAATCCACGTCAGTTTCTTTGATATGCAGTCCATGAATAATAAGCGCATTTTGATTGAGCAGGTCAAACTGATTTAGTCTCTCAATAACTGATCCGTAGCCTCTGTCAGCAGCGTCTTGTTCGTCAGCCCTGTCTTCTGAAACATGAATGTGTATACCCCAGGAATCCAGTGAACTGACAGCATCATGGATTTTTTTCAGAGATTCATCAGACAGAGTGAAAGAAGCGTGCATGCCAACTGTTGGATGTACATGAGGTGAGCCAGAGTATTTCTCCAATGCCTCCAGATTTTCGTTCAGGCTTGCTTCAAATTTTTCCTCTCCGTTTCGATCAGTAATTTCAAAAGCCAGGCTGATGTTGAGTCCCATTTTTTCACCAGTTTCTGCCAGTAATGACAGTGAACCCTCGATATAGGAAGGGCTGCAGTGATGATCAATTACTGTTGTTGTGCCTGCCTTGAGGGAGTCAAGCAAGCCTGCTTCAAAACAGGCCTGTGTTGAATCATGGTCAAGAGCCAGATCCATTTTCCACCAGACTTCCTGTAATTTTTCTATGAAATTAGCTGGATTATTTTTAGGCAGGGGCATTCCCACCGCAAGGGTGGAATATAAATGATGATGGGCATTAATCATCCCCGGAAGGGCAACTTTTCCAGCAAGATCATGAACTTCATCAAATTCACCTTCAGGCATGGTGCTTCCTGCACTTTCAATTGTCTCACCGGAAATTGCTACAAAGGCATTCTCTAAAAATGCCGGTTTGGAACATGGATTGACCACACGTAAATTCTTAAGAAGCTTTTTGCTCACTGGAATACCTATATTAGAACCCTGATTAATCACAAACTGTTCATTATAATTAAATTTACAAATCTAGTCAACATTTTCAGGAACTTATGCTTCATAAAGTGTCAAGAAATTTTTCAAAAAAAGCATTCCAGGATTCTTCAGGGTGTACTTCAATTTCCAAAATCCAGACACTATTCGACAGTTCAGGAAACTGTCTCAGTTTCACTGCATCTTTTTCTGTGGTTACAATATAATCAGGGTTTAATTCATTCTGCTTCTTCAAAATCTTATGCACATCATATATGCTGTAATCATGATGGTCAGCAAATTCAAGACTGCCGATCAGATTTCCTTCAAGGTTTTCCAGCATTTTTCTGAAACCATCAGGCTGGGCAATTCCCGATACGGTTACTAAATTCTTGCCGGCCAAATGCTGTATTTGCTGTCGGTCTTCTCCATCCAGCCGGTAAAAACCCTGTGCCTCAAAATTGAAATTGAAAACAGGACAGGTGACTTTCAACTCTTTTTTGAGTATTTCTGAAACAGCATCTGCAGATGAAATGTTGGCTTTTGTAACAATTATTGCGTCTGCACGTATCCATTGACTTGCCGGTTCACGTAAAATTCCATACGGAATTAAATTACGGTTTTCTAATCCACGCTCTGCGTCAATCAGCAGCAGATTCAAGTCACGGTGAATTGCCAGGTGTTGGAATGCGTCATCCAAAACCAGTACATCAGGATTATCATGTTTTTCTGCGGAATCAGCTGCTGCTTTGCGCGAACTGTCCACATACACAGGAACCTCGGGATTCCGCATGGCAAGCATATAGGGCTCATCTCCAAAAAGATAAGGGTCTGCATGCTTTTTTTCACAAAATCGCAAACGTTTCTGGGTGTCAGTATTTTTTCTTCCATAACCCCGGCTGAGTATAGCAGGTTTGATTTTCCTGCTTTGCAGTTCTCTGGAAAGCAGATCAACCACAGGAGTTTTTCCTGTACCGCCTACCGTCAGGTT
>CAJXDX010000094.1 GCA_913052275.1 uncultured Pseudomonadota bacterium
CCGAGTGACTCTTCATAATGCTCTGTTTCATGTCCGTATGTTCCTGCCATTCCGCAGCACCCTGCATTTATAAGCCTTAAATCTAAACCAAATAGATCGAACACATCCTTCCATAGTTCAAGTGAACCTTCAGCTGTCGTTTTTTCAGTACAATGCCCAAATAAATGATATTCTTCAATATTTTGCTTTAATTTTACTGAATGCCTTCTGCAGTTTTTACTATTCATCATTAAAAATTCCTGCGGCAGCTGCACTTTGAATGGTAAATCCTTTTGTCCAAGAATTCTAAGATATTCATCACGATAGGTTAGCACGATACTGGGATCAAGCCCGACTATGGGAATTCCTGCTCCTCCAACATGTGTCAGCCATTTTGTATTTCTCTCTGCAACATATCTGAATTTTGTTAAGAACCCTTTTACATGCAGTGGCTTACCGTTAGGATGGAACGGAGCAACATAAACTGAAAAATCCAATTTCTTTAGCAACTGATAAAACTCAACTACAACCTGAGATTCATAAAATGAAGTGAATGCATCTTGAAGAAGAATCACACTGCGTTTAGATTCTTCAGCTGAAAGTGTATACAGATCATCCAAATTAAATGCTGTTTGATCATAATTCAAAAGACGCTTCCTTACAGATTCGGGACTGTATTCCGGGAAATCCCTTAAACCGATCTGATTTTTGAGTAATTCCCTGCACAAAGGTAAACTTAAAAATGAATTTATCAGCCATGGCATTTGTGAAAATAAACGGCCAAGGCTTTCAGTTGATCCCACAAGATAATCTTTTACCGGACGAAAATAACGGGAATGATACAGTTCCAGAAATTTTGAACGAAATTCAGGTACGTCAACATTCACCGGACATTGTGTTACACATGCTTTACAGACTAAACATCCAGCCATGGACTCATAAACCTCGTGTGAAAAATCATATTCTCCCTGAATTTTACGCAATGAATTAAAAAATTTACTGAGAAAATTTTGCATTACACCTTTTCGCTTGATTTCAGGAAGAGTTTTTTGCTGCTTCAAAGAAAGCAGTCTTAGCCACTCACGTATCAATGATGCTCTTCCTTTGGGAGAATGAATAGTTTCACGAGTAATTCTTGAAGACGGACACATGACGCTGTCCGGCGAGTAATCGAAACATGCCGCATTCCCATTGCAGTGTATGGCAGACTGATATTCTTTAAGATAATCCTGATGTATCTGACGTTCTTTCTGTCCACGTAAAGGTCCTTCCAGAGGGACTACAGGATCCTTATGTGAGTAAGGTGTGACTATTTTACCTGGATTTAGTCGATTATTTGGATCGAAAGCTTCTTTAATGTGTTGCAAATCCTGATGCAATTCCTCACCAAAAAAATCAACTGTGTATTCACTGCGGAAACCACGACCGTGTTCGCTCCACATGACACCATCATATTTTTTCACCAGCCCAACAACTTGATCTGAAAGTTCTCTGACCCATACTTCCTCTTCAGGCTTTTTTAAGTCCAGGGCCGGACGCACATGCAAACATCCAACGTCCACATGTCCAAACATTGCATATTCAAGATCATAGGAATCCAGAAGTTTTCTGAACTCACTGATATATCCCGCCAGATTTTTTACGGGAACTGCTGTATCTTCCACAAAAGGGATTGGTTTCCTTTCACCTTCTGTCTTTCCTAAAAGTCCTACCCCTTTTTTGCGCAAATTCCAAAGGTCATTGATTTCCTTTGGATCAGTTGTTTTGTAATAACCTGTTGCTTTACCTGACTTATTTTTGTTTCGTTCAACAATTTTACATAATGAAGCAATTCTCTGCTCCAGTTTGTTTTTGTTATTACCACTGAATTCAATGAGGTTGATCGTACGGGTAGGACGAGTTTTTGTTCCGGAATTGTCAGCTTCATCAGCAATGAATGACTTTATTTTATTATATATTTCGTCAGTTCTAGCCAGACTGAGAATTTTTTCGTCAATTGTCTCAATTGCTGCGGGATCAGACTCAACCAATATTTTTGCATCACTAAGAGCGTCATCAAAACTCTCGTATTTCACTACAAGGAGGTGCTTGTATTTCGGAAGCGGAGTCAAACGCAATTTTGCCTCGCTTACAACTGCCAATGTTCCTTCTGAGCCGCAAAGCAGATAGTTGAGATTGAATCGATTTTCAGTGTTGCCATATACTTTGGCAAGGTTATATCCGGTCATGAAGCGGTTCATTTTCGGAAATATACTGTCAATGAGGTCTGCTTTTTTGGAAACAATCTCATCCACAACCTTAAATACTTTTCCTGTAAGACCTGGTTTGTTCTTGTATTCACTTAACGCCGAATCATCAAGCGGAATAGATTTTAATACTTCACCATTTGAGAGTACACAAGACAGTTCCATTACATGATTGCTGGTGCGTCCGTAAATTCTCGAACCTTTTCCACATGCGTCAGTATTAACCATACCTCCTAGTGTAGCCCTGTTACTGGGAGATAAATCAGGTGCAAAAAAAACATTATGAGGCTCTAGATGTTTGTTCAGCTGATCAAGTACTACTCCAGGTTCAACTCTTACCCAACCCTGCTTGAGATTAATTTCAAGAATTCGATTCATAAAACGTGAACAATCAAGCACAATTCCGTCTGAAAGTGATTGTCCGTTTGTGCCTGTACCTCCACCGCGAGCTGTGATTTTGATGTTTTTGCGAAACTGTTTTTTGTCAGCAATAGACATCACTGTCTGTATGTCACTTATATTTTTTGGGGAAACAACTGCCTGCGGTAAAACCTGATATATGCTGTTATCGGTTGAAGTAACAACGCGTGTAGCATAATCATGATTAATTTTTCCGGAGAATTTACTTTGACGCAGTTCTGCAAGAAAACCTTGCACAACTTGAGGAATCCTTTCAGATAAACTGAGGCGGGGGATCATATGTAATTTTTAACTAAATTGATAAAGTGATTATATTTTTTGTTCCTCCTGTATGAATGTTTAAAAAATAATGTTAATCAAAACAGCAGAAAATAGGAGAATGTCAATCATTATATTCCGGAGGTCTTTTTTGCATCAAAGCCATTATTGATTCTTCGAGATCAGATGACAAAAGCATTGCTGAGTTCCATGTTGCCACATGATTTAATCCGGAGGCTACAGAATGATCTCGTGAATACAGAAGCATTTCCTTTACACCGCGTATTGCTAAGGGTGATTTACTTGCTATTTGCACTGCAATTTTTCGGACTTCTGTCATCATGGTTTTCTGATCCTCATAACAGTTGTTGACCAAGCCCAGCGATTGAGCTTCTTTTCCGGAAAACTTCCTGCCTGTATAGGCTAACTCCCTGATAATCCCCTGAGGAATCAGGTGAGGCAAGCGTTGTAATGTACCAACATCTGCTGTGATGCCAAGATCAATTTCTTTAATTTGAAATACAGCTTTTTTAGTCGAATAGCGGATATCACATGCACTAATCAAATCAACTCCTGCTCCAATACACCCTCCATGAATTGCAGCAATAACAGGTTTTCTACAGCTTTCTATTTGTGAGAATGCTGCTTGAAGCTTTAAGATTTTACTTCTTAAAAATTCACGCTTTCGTCCATCACAGTCATAATTGTTGATTTCCTGTGACAGGTGCTGCAAATATGTAAAATCGATTCCGGAAGTAAAATTGCTGCCAACCCCGCTGATGATGCAAACACGTACACTTTTGCTTTCATCGAGTTCACTGAAACAATTTCCAATGGCAAACCATAATTCTTCGTCTATTGCGTTAGCATGGTCCGGACGGTTAATTTCAATTTCGGCGATATTAGAATCAGTTTTGATCAGCAAAGAATCAGGCATTTTAAATAACAGAAAATTGAGTAAGGGGTAGAAGGGGGCGAGTGTCGATTTCAAGTTTTAAAAGACATTCTTTTGCCAGTTTCAGTTCCTTTTCTGCTTCAGATTTAACCATGTCAGTCACATCATGTTCCTTAATCAGATTGAGCATTTCAATAACAGTTTCAGGATCATCAAATTCATTTTGCAGCTTTTTTGAAATTTCAAGTCGTTCATTATCAGGCATGCATTCATGAAGCAAAAAACAAATTGGCGACCACATTTCATGTTTTATTATTTTTTGCTTTATAAGATTTTTGTTGCCAAGTTCGTTCAAATCAGTTTTAAGTTGTACTGCCATGCCAACATGTTCACCAAATGAAAATAAAATTGAAGCAGTTAATTTATCAGCACTTCCCCAGCAGGCAGCACTTTGCGCACCAGCGCCAAACAAGCCTGCAAATTTACCGCGTATAACTCTTCTCCAGTGTTTTAGGGTTGCAGAATGAGGACGTTCAGAAATTTCAAGAACCTGACCATGTGAAATATTTTGTGTGGCCAAGGATATACATTCCAAAACATCCAAGTTTCCTACCCGTGTTAAAATTTGAAATGATATGGAAAGCAGGTAATCACCCAGTAAAACGCTTACTTCGTTGCCCCACATGTTTTTATTATGTTGATGAAGGCGCCTTGCTTTCTCAGGGGTTTTAATATGCTGGTGCAAAGTTGAAGCGGTATTTAATAATTCCAGAGTACTGCCTATGTCAAAAACAGCTTGATCAGGCTTATCAAACAGACTTGCTGTTTTTAGTAAAACCAAAGCGCGAGTTGGGTTATTGTCAGATCCCATTATATGGTTTGCAATTTCAGAAGAAAAAGGGAGTGAAGCTCCAATATTATTTCTGACAGCATTTTGAACCTGCTTTAAATAATATTCGTTTTCCTTAAGAATTGTTTCAAAAGAGATCTGTTCGATTCTCGCCTTGGATTCAATCTGCTGCTGAATAGACTGCATTCTTTAATTAATTTAAGATCGATTTATGGATGGATTTGGGGGTTCATACGCAAAAGTTCTGTAAAAAGAGACACAAGAGCTAAAGTAAATCCGGCGATGGGCCAGATCGCAATCCACTTTGAACGTAATGCTTTCATCTGTCTGAGGAGCAACAAAACAGCAAAAACAAACCAGGCACTGATTGATGAAATAAAACGAATATCAGCTAAAAGAGTTCGATCACCTTTGTTAATTATAATTCCAAGCATTATGCCAATGCTCAAAGCAAGAAACCCCCAGAGCGAACCCTGCCAGCTTATTCGATCCAGAGTACCAAGCGCAGGAAAACGAACCATCATTGATGTCAAAAGTTTTGTTTTGAGATGATGTTCCTGATAGAGAAAAATTATGCTTGCCACACAGGCGACCCCAAGCATCACATATCCAGCGAGGAGAATTATAATATGTGTTCCAAGCAAAACCTGGAAAAACCATGTTTGATCAATGACCATCAAATCGGGCATTACTTGCCACTGGGAAATAATTAGTGAAAGTCCCAGCAGTAGTATTGCAAATAGACGGATAATATAAGGATTGACTAAACTCAGTACACGTTCATGCAAAGCCTGAACTACAACCATACTGGCCCATGCCAGAATATTAAGGATATCACTCACAAAAGTTGCTGGCCAGATTGCCTTGGACCATAACAATCCAATTAATGTCACTGTATGGATGCACCATGCAGCACGCATTCCTGCAACTAGGGTCCATTTCAGAAGCCTGGCCTTAGAGGCCTCCTCAAAAGTTGAAACATATATACCGGCTATTCCAGTAATAATGTAGAGCAACAAAGCTGTCCATGTTCCAGCAATCAGCATTTATTATAGTTATAGAAATAGTGTTTTATACTTAATTGACAAAATATTGGCTGAATATTGATCCTATCATTAAAACCTTAACTTTCTCATTCTTCAAACACTAATTTGAAAAAAGATATTCATAAAATTACTTTTGTATTTTTAGCAAGTTACAGGGTAATGACGACAAGAGTGTATCTTTGTTAATACTATTCGTCAATTTGTATTTTTTAACTTCAGGGGCAGGTAAGTTTTCCGGAATATTGCTTTCCGAATAGCACTGCTAATTTTTTGGCTAAAGGCAGTGTAATTAACAGGTCAAGTTTTGAATCATTATCTGCATCAATAATGACTATTTCTGCTGGTGTTGCACCATCCTCTTCTGTAGTTGCGGCAAAAGATACTGATGATGCATAGCCTGTGGCTGACGATGTGTCGCTGAGAGTCAATGAGAAGTCTCCAGTTAATAGTGAAACTCCTGGAGTACTGACAAGGAATCGATGGCCAACAACAAAGTCCATTTTATTGTCATGGTTAAAATCTGCTGAAGCCATTGTTCCAGGGCCTCTGCCTGAGTTTATAGCGACATGCGAAGCAAAATTCCCATTTCCTTTTCCATAAATTAATGAGAGAGTATTATCCCCCGAATTACTGACAGCAAGATCAGGATTGCCGTCACAATTCCAGTCCCCGGTAATCATGTCTATTGGAGAACTGCCTACAGCATAGCTGGTTGTCTTTTTGCTGAAAGAACCTGTTCCGCTGTTAAGCCAGATTTGTACCTGAGTACTGTCTCTTAATAATACTGCTAAATCAGCATCAGAATCTGCATCCCAATCTCCACTTGCTGCACGGATTGGACGTTCATTAACTGATAATGTCTGGGAAACAGAAAAAACTCCGTTACTGTTTTGAAGTATGGAAACACTGCTGTTGTCACGGTTTACAACAGCCAGATCAGTTTGGTTGTCATTGTTCCAGTCTCCTGAAATTATGTTCAACGGGACGTCACCGACCTCGATGCTGCCGTTATCATAAAAATTCGCACTACCATCATTGAGCAAAAATTTAATTTTATCCTCATCAGAATGTGTCACCACTAAATCAGTAATGTTGTCTCCTGTATAATCAACTGAAACGATATCTTGTCTCCATTCCTCTGTTGTTGGAGTA
The DNA here is from genome assembly GCA_913052275.1 of uncultured Pseudomonadota bacterium. GTDB lineage: Bacteria > SAR324 > SAR324 > SAR324 > NAC60-12 > Arctic96AD-7. The sequence continues at coordinate 6,847 of CAJXDX010000094.1, forward strand.
ATTGTACTCGAAACAAATGGGAAACGGC
>CAJXDX010000095.1 GCA_913052275.1 uncultured Pseudomonadota bacterium
CCAAGAGACACAGGAACTGTTGGGATTAATTGTCAGGCATGTGAGACTGCAAAATATCCCTATCACTTTTTCCGGAAGTTCACAGCTTGATCCCGGAATCCTGCTTACAATTTCAGAAGGAAGGCCTCAATTTTCGGAAGAACTGAAACAAGTAAAAAACCCTTTTACTATCAAGCCCAAGTATTTCTCCAGATTTTCAAAACCTTTCTTTTCCTCTGATGATAAAAGGATGGTAAATCAGAGAAAAAATGCTGATTCAGTTTCAGAACAAAGCAATGAAGAAAACGGCCTTGAGAATGGTATTGATGAAAATCAAACGGATACTGATGATTTAAGGCAAAATGATTTTTCAGCTAAATACTCTCTCTGGCTTGTTTTTAGTTGGATTCTCTTTGCTGCCTTAATTTGTGTAACTATTTCTTTACTGTTTATGCTTCGGCCTGAAAATGATTCAGGTACAGAATTCAAAGAATTTATTGCTGCCAAAAAAGCTTCGTCAGCAACTGAAAAAGAAAATACAGAGAAACAAAACCAGGCAACTGCCGGGAATTCTTTAATTCATGAAATAATTAAGGGAAACATAACTGAAGTTCAGAGATTACTTGATGACGATGCAAATTTGGAATTAAAAGATCAAAATGGCTACACGCCCTTAATGTATGCGGTAAAACAGCAAAATCCTCAAATGGTTGAAATGCTTGCTGACTTTGGTGCAAATGTAAACGTCTCAGATGATCTTGATGATACACCTTTGGTTTGGGCATCTTCAATGAACAATACTGAGATTGTAAAAATATTGTTGGAAAATGGAGCTGACCCGGATAAAGGAAATTTCACACCAGTAATGTGGTCAGCTTTTCATGGGAATGTACCGATGTTGAAATTGTTTCTTGAATACAGAGCAAACCTTAATTCTCGTACTCATGAAGGCTGGACAGCACTTATGTGGGCTGCAGAAAAGGGGAATATACAGGCAATGTGGGAACTACTAAGGCGTGGTGCAAGAGTCAACATGCAGAATAACACTGGGCAGACTGCTTTAATGTTTGCTTCACGCAGCGGAAATATTGCGACAGTCGGATTGCTGCTGAAAAAAGGCGGTGACAGTTCTGTTGTTGATTTTGATAAAAAAACTGCTTTAGATTATGCCAAAAATTTTCAGCATAAGGATGTAATTCGTTTACTGGAAAAAGAATTTGAATAGATAATTCTTAATTATGAAAAATGTTTCTCTTGAAGAGTTTGTAAATGTGAGACCAACAGATGAACGGCCTGCCTATTGTGCCCGCCCACCGGAATAAATACATCGGCGTGAATTTTGCTGGGTTCAACATACTCCTCATGCATTGGACGTATAGTTGCAAGGTATTGCTTACTTACAGATTCAACAGACCGTCCGTGTTCAGATAAATCTCGTTTTAACCGGCTGATGAACCTCAAGTCAGGGGGTACATCTACAAAAACTTTCAAATTCATCAAATCCCGGAGTTTTTTATCATTGAATACCAGAATGCCTTCCACAATCAGGATAGGTCGTGATTCCACTTTCTTCGTCCTCGAATCTCGTAAATATTTAGTAAAATGATGAAATACTGGGATTTCTACATTTTTTCCTGAAATCAGAAGACTGAGGTGCTCTACCAGCAGATTTGTATCCAAAGAATCAGGATGATCAAAATTGATTTTGGTTCGCTCCTCAAATGATAATTCCGGGCGATGTTTGTAATAGGAATCGTGTTGGATAACAGATACTTTTTCCGGACCTAACTGTTTTAAAATCTCGTTTACAATCGTTGATTTACCGGCACCGGTACCTCCTGCTACACCTACAACAAAAGATTTTGATCTAGATTTAACCAATGGTATAAACCCAACAGTTAAGATGTTTGATCATGTACTATTTTGATGGGATTTTTTTCTTTCTGCCTGAAAGATCAGGGAAGCCGACAGGAAGAACTTCTGAAAAATTTTTGACAAAATAAGGTTTGATTCCCCCTTTGATGCTTTCATCCAAATCATCAAAATCCTTTTGATTTTCTGCTGGAAAAATCAGCTGAGAAATCCCTGCTCTTCTTGCTGCAATTGTTTTTTCTTTAATTCCTCCCACAGGCATAACAAGTCCAGTTAGAGTCAGCTCTCCAGTCATGGCAAGATTGGGAATAACAGGCTCCTGTGTCACAAGAGAATAAAGAGCACAAGCCATTGTAATTCCAGCAGAAGGCCCATCCTTGGGGGTTGCACCTGCAGGAACATGAAGATGTACAAAATTTTCTGCAAAGAATTTTTGTATTTTTTTGTCTTTGCTTCCAATTGATCGAATATAGGTATATGCAATTTCAGTAGATTCAATCATGACATCTCCCAATTGCCCGGTCTGTTTAAAACCAGGATTCTTTGCCTCAACGCATGATGCTTCAATGAATAAAGTAGCACCGCCGACACTGGTGTATGCCAGGCCGGTGATAACTCCGATCTTTGGCTTTTTATAACGGGTTTCTTCTGCAAATGTTTTACGACCAAGCATTTCCGGAAGGTCATGTTTACTGATCTTTACACAATCAGACTCTTCTTCCACAATTTTCCTTGCTGATTTTCTCAGCAGTTTTTTCAGATTGTTTTCCAGTCCCCTTACACCAGCCTCTCTGGCATATCCGTCAATAATTTCCCGCAAAACAACTTTAGGGAGTGAAAACTGGGATTTTTTAAGTCCATGTGTTTTTAGTTGCTTTGGTAACAGATGTTTTCTTGCAATTTCAAGTTTCTCTTCAAGGATGTATCCTGAAAGTCTGATAACTTCCATACGGTCGAGCAATACAGGAGGAATTGTATCAGTCTGGTTTGCAGTGCAGATAAAAAGTACTTTTGAAAGATCAAAACGCACATCCAGATAGTGATCAAGAAAATCCTTATTCTGTTCCGGATCCAGTACTTCCAGCAGAGCAGAAGCAGGGTCCCCATGAAAACTTGCCCCAATTTTGTCAATTTCATCAAGCATTATTACGGGATTTGCAGTTTTACTGGTTTTGATCGCATTGATAAACTTGCCTGGAAGAGCACCAATGTATGTACGTCGATGCCCTTTTATTTCAGCCTCATCACGCATTCCGCCAAGCGAAAAACGATAAAATTTGCGACCCAAAGCCTTCGCTATTGACTGACCAACTGATGTTTTTCCAGTACCTGGAGGGCCAACAAGTAAAACAATTGACCCTGCAAGATCTCCGTTGATTATGCCCACAGAAATCAGTTCCAAAATTCTGTCTTTGACATCATTCAACCCATAGTGATCCCGGTTAAGAATTCTTACAGCGCGCTGAATGTTAAAATAATCTTTGCTGTAAATTCCCCACGGTAAAATTGTCAGCCAGTCAAGATATGTACGAGTGACATTATATTCTGGAGAAGCAGGTTCAATTAAGCGCAGTTTCTCCATTTCCTCATTGATGCGTTCTTCTGCTTCTTCAGTTAGTTTCAGTTTTTTTATACGTGCCTCATATTTTTCCGTCTCACTCTCGGAACCTTCTTTTGTAATACCAAGTTCTTTTTTTATTTCCTTAAGTTGTTCTCTGAGGAAAAATTCCCTTTGCTGCTGGGACATCCTGTCTTCAACACGTTGAGAAATTTTAAACTGAAGTTTTGCTACTTCAAGTTCATGACGCAGCAGGTTTAATGCTTTTTCAATACGAGTTTTTATATTCCTTGTTTCCAGGACCTCCTGTAATTCCTTGCCTGAAGCAGTAGTCATCGATGCAGCAAAATCTGCCAATGTAGCAGGATCTTTTAAGTTTATTCGGCCCATCAAAAGTCCAAGTTCTTCCTTAAACAGTGGATTCAGCTGCACCAGCTCCTTAATCAAATTTATTATGGAAACAGAAAAAGCTTTCAACTCATACTCGGTCTTTTGACCTCCTGTATCCTGTAAATATTCTACTTTTGCCTTAAGTACGGGATCATCTGCGTCTATTTCTTTTATTTCGAATCGCTCCATAACCTGCACTATTATGTGCATCGGGTCATTACCATGTTTTGACGCCTGCACAATCCTTCCAACAGCACCTATCTGTGCTAAATTTTTCGGGCTGGTTGCACCCTCGGTAGGACTATTTTTATCTTGTTCAAAACTGTAAACTAAACCGACATATCGCAGTGATTCTTTTAACTCCTCCAGTAAAACCTTTTCCAGTTTTTCATCAGAAATAATTACCGGCAAAAGCATTTTGGGGAATAGAGGACGATCATAAAGCGGGACGATGAGGAGAGAATCTGGAAAGACATCTTCACTTACGACAAGAGATTTATCTTCAGGAAGTGCCTCACCAATTTTTTCAGTAACTTCTATAATATCTTCCCGATTTTCTTCATCTTTTTCAAAATCTTGATCTGTTGGTTGAGTCATAAAAAAATTGCAGTAACCTATTGCTATAACTAATTGAAATTAACAACTCTAATTCATTGCAATTATCGGTCTGAATTGCAAACGAGCAGCTTACAAATGCCTGTGTAATATTATCCATCATCACTGACCGACCGTCCAGTCAGAAATTAACTGCAATTATATATTTAAAAAATTTTCAGCCGGTAACTGTGAAGAGGATTCACAGTATCTGCTTAAAAGCTGATATACCTGGGGAGATTGTTGAAAATGCCGGCCATATAAGTGGTAGCATGAGAGAGAAGCCATGGAAACAGAATTGCTAAAATAGCTATCATGGCTCCCATTTTAGGAATAATTGCCAATGTCTGCTCCTGGATCTGTGTGACTGCCTGAAAGATGGAAACAATTAAACCTACTACTAATGCCCCAATCAGCATTGGAGCAGCAAGAAGAGAGGCCATTCGCATTGCTTCAATCATAATTGAGACTACTAAAGCTTCTGTCATAATTAATAATATTTTAAGGTTAAGGATGGCTATAACGCCACAAAACTTTTTATCATTGATCCGAGAATCAAATGCCATCCGTCAACAAGAACAAACAGCATCAGCTTGAATGGCAATGAAATCATTACTGGAGGCATCATCATCATACCCATTGCCATCAGGATTGAAGCGACTACCATGTCAATTACAAGAAATGGAACATACAGCAAAAAACCAATTTGAAATGCAGCTTTCAGTTCACTGATTACGAATGCAGGAATCATCACCCAGATTGGAATATCTTCCAGATTCTTTGGCCGTTCCAGTTTTGCAATACGAACAAACATTGCCAGATCTTTTTCCCTTGTAAAATTACCCATAAATTTTTTTATAGGCTGAGCCGCACGGTCCATAAATTCCTGCTGTGTTATTGTTTCATCTAAATAAGGTCCAAGCGCCACATCGTTTACCTCCTCCCACACGGGCATCATCACAAACAGCGAAAGGAAAAGTGCAATCCCTATCACAATTTGATTTGACGGGGCCTGAGGTGTACCGATCGCCTGCCTTAAAAACGACAGTACAATTACAAAGCGAGTGAATGAAGTTGTCATTATCAGAATGGCTGGAGCCAAAGTTAGAACCGTCAGTAAAAAGACGATCTGTAAGGTGGTCGAGACCTGTTGAGGAGTAGTTGCAGTATCAACAGAAATGTTGATGCCCGGTATTGGTGATTGTGCATAAAGAGGCATTTTTAGACAAAAAAATGCCAGCAAAAGTAAAATTACAGTTAAGAATTTTGTGTGTTTCAAATTACTGAAAAAACTCAAGGGTTCTGGTTTATGCCATTTCCCGATTTTTCTTTGATTCAGTTCGAGCATAATTTTACTAATTCCGAAAAAACTTATTTAATAGGCTTTAAAAATTTCAGTCGTTCAGAAAGCTTGTTCGCAAAGTTTTGAACTGTTTGACTGCCATATGATAAATTTTCGAATTTTTCACTTCTCTTTTCAAAAGGAGGTCTGACTGGAGTAGAGTGCATTTTATTTTTGTCATTTGACTGCTCAATATCATTTTCATGTTCAGAATTTGGTTTAAGGAAAATGTCATTTGCCTGGTCTAAATCTTTAAATGCAATTTCATGATTTTCCTCCTCTTTTGACTTCTTCACAGCTCCAGAATTAACCTCTTGAGGGTCAGATTCACGAGTTTTTAAATAATTTGCACGCGCTTGATCAATTTTAATTTCATCATTTTTTTCATCTGTATTAATTGCATGCAAAAACGACTGATCAGTTTCATCCTCTAATTCAGCAATCAAATTGATAGTTGATGGAGTTACGCCGCAAGCAAACTTCCTGTTGTTCATGTCAAATATAATAACTTTCTGTTTTGGCCCAACATGGAAACTCGAAACCTGTTTTATTCGAATGGCACCCTGTATAGATGGGAACCTTCCACTGAAAAAACGATTATAAAGATATGCAATCAAATAAATCAGCAACAGTACAAACAGCAGTGACAAAACAAGAGTCAGCATAGTTACTGTCCAATCTTCTGTTGCTATAGGCAGGAAGTCATTTGCATTGCTCAAGGCAGCATCATCAGTTGAATTTGCAGAGAAATTTGAAGATAAAGACTGGTCATTATTTACACGTTCCTCTGCTTCTTTGGTGAGAATTTCTGTACTTGAAAGTGGAGGCATGGAAGCTAAGTTACCATTCAAACCCAGGTAGATGTTATTCCCACTGCGTGTTATGACGGGGTATTCAGATTTATATCCGGAGGACTTGAGTAAAATATCCAAATGAACAACATCCGTTTCTGGAACTTGAACTGCTCGAACCGCTTTAATGAATGAATGGGATTTTGTATCAATCAGTGATGGTAATGTCGGGGAAGTACGAACTGAATCAAAGCGAAAACTTATAGAACCTGATTCAAAGTTTATTAACGGCTCACCAGTAAATTCACCATCAAACTCCAGGCGGACATGTTTTGATTCATCAT
>CAJXDX010000096.1 GCA_913052275.1 uncultured Pseudomonadota bacterium
GCTTGGGAAACTTGGTATGATTCGCGCCGCTTCAACACCAAACATAGTAGTTATCGGTGTTGAGGAGCCAGATGAATTCGGACCATGTGGAGCAAAGGGGGTAGGTGAGATTGGTCTTGTACCTACTGCTTCTGCAGTGTCAAACGCGTTCTTTCAGTACAACGGCGAGCGCCAATATGAACTGCCTCTGAAGAAAATGAGCGTAAGGCCTGATGCTTCATGATGGAAAAAAACAAACTTATCATTTTTGCCCTGGGAGGGAATGAAATTTCCCCTGTTGAAATTGACTCAAGTACAGGCAAGTTGATCAATCAGGATTTACCCAGACAGTGGAAACGCACAGCAGAAACATGTGAAATAATAGCTGATTTTATAAAGGAAAATCAGGATTGCTATTATGTAGTGACCCACGGCAACGGACCGCAAATTGGCAACATTCTTTTGCGTTCAGAGTATTCCAGCAATCATCTGCATAAAATTCCGCTTGATGTCTGCGGAGCAGATTCTCAGGGAGCTCTTGGATACATGCTGGCCCAGCTTTCAAACTCCCTACAAGTCAGGGGGTTGGGAATCCATACTGCTGAAATAATTACCCAGGTCATAGTTGATGCAGAAGATCCTGCCTTCCAGAATCCAAGCAAATTTATTGGTCCTCCGTTAACAAAAGAGGAAGCATCGAGTTTAATGAATGAAACTCCGGACTACTGTGCAAAATTTTACAAGAATGCGGACAACCCTGGAAATCCTAAGTTAATCTCAAGTTCAGCAGCTTCTGGGAACACACAGGACCAGTTGGAAATTTGGCGCCGTGTGGTACCTTCACCTGTTCCAAAAGGCATCGTGGAAATTGATATGATAGAAGCCTGTTATTTGTCTGGAAATATTCCCATTTCAGTCGGAGGGGGAGGTATTCCAGTGGTGAAGGTCATACCTGAACAAAACGAAGATTTTGAAACTTACGAATGCAATTACGGAATTTCCTACAACCGCAGAGTTAAGGAAGACAAAAAACCCGCAGCAATATTCAAGGGAGTGGAAGGCGTTGTTGACAAAGATCTTGCCTCAAGTCTGCTTGCACGCATGTTTCTGGAAAGAGCTCAAAAACGTGCACAGAACCTCGAAGTGGAGCTGGTGATTTTGACCAACGTAGATGCAGTTAAAATAAATTATCAGCAGCCAAATGAAAAAAACCTCTCAGAGTTAACACTGAAGGAAACTTCAGAACTTTATGAATCCGGTATGTTTCCTGATGGAAGCATGGGGCCAAAAATAAAGGCCATGATTGATTTTTTAGAATGCGGAGGCAAAAGGTCCTACATTACTAAAGTGGATTTTCTTCAGCAGACGATTTGCGGTGAAGCAGGAACAAGATTCATTAATTAAATAAGCGACAAAATAAATTCAAACAAGCCTTTTTTGAAGTATTTTTTAAATCATTTGCAAAACATGATTAACATTATATGAAAGAATTCGAACATTACATCTCAAACATAAAAAAAACTGACGCCAGCCTTTTTCAAAAAGACATTCTGCTCACCTGGGAAAGATCTGTTGAAGAACTGAAAGCAGTTTTGAATATTGCGGACGCACTTAAATATCTTCACAGTAACAACATTTCAACCAGGCTGTTTGAGTCAGGAATTGCGGTGTCATTGTTCAGGGACAATTCAACACGCACCAGATTTTCTTTTGCCTCTGCATCAAACCTGCTGGGTTTGAGCGTCCAGGACCTGGATGAAGGTAAATCACAAATCGCACATGGAGAAACTGTACGTGAAACTGCCAATATGATTTCTTTTTTATCTGAAGTCATAGGTATCAGAGATGACATGTACCTTGGTGCAGGCAACGCCTTCATGAGTGAGGTTGGTGAGGCCCTTGACCTCGGCAAAGAGGAAGGGGTTTTGAATCAACGCCCTGCTCTGGTAAATCTGCAGAGTGATATGGATCATCCAACTCAGACAATGGCTGACTTTCTGCATTTGACACATCATTTTGCTTCCAGTGATGGCAGCTCCGGCATAGACAATTTACGAGGCAAAAAAATAGCCATGACCTGGGCATATTCACCAAGTTACGGTAAGCCGCTGTCTGTACCACAGGGAGTGATTGCACTGATGACAAGATTCGGTATGGAAGTCTCTCTGGCATATCCGGAAGGATATGAACTGATTCCGGAAATCATGGAAACTGCAGGCACATTTGCTGAGGAAAGTGGAGGTTCATTCAATGTTTGTAACTCAATGGATGAAGCATTCCAAAATGCAGATATTGTATATCCAAAAAGCTGGGCTCCATACAAAGTTATGGAACAAAGAACAAAACTTTTACGAAAGCAGGACACGCAGGGTTTGAAAGAATTGGAAAAAAGATGCCTTGAACAGAATGCTGAGCATAAAGACTGGGAGTGTACTGAACAAAATATGAAGCTTACCAAAGACAGTGAAGCACTTTACATGCATTGCCTTCCTGCCGACATAAGCAGCATATCCTGTGATCAGGGTGAAGTATCAGCCGGAGTTTTTGAAAAATATCGAACTGATACTTACGTTGAAGCGGGATATAAACCATTCATAATCGCTGCCATGATCCTGGCAAACCGCTTTGAAAATCCGGTAGAAACATTGGAATACTTGATGCGCCGGAATGACAAACGGATTCATATTTGAGTACTGGACTAAAAAAATCCTGGCACAAAAAAGTTTGGATTAAAGTAAATGCATTTGACTGGTGCTGCTTTTTTGGTTTTTATTCTGAAACAACATAAAATAAAACAACTACTTAGGAGAATATAATGAATAGTTTGGATGAAAATATATCAGTTCTGAGCAAAAAATATCTGCCCTTGGCAGAAGAACTGCTGAAGGAAGCCATAAGAATTCCTGCTGATTATGTGGACAAACCTGTGGACCAGGGTGGAGATCCCGAATGCGGTCTCAGTAACCATGAGGGTCCGAGGCTGAAATACCTGAAAAAACGAATTACTGAAATAGGTGCTGTGCGCAGTCCGGAAGATGTGTGGTTTGATGAATATGGAAATCTTGTCTGGACTGTCAAAGACCCTGATGACGGAATTCCTGACGATAAAAAGCGAATAATATATTTTGATGGACACACAGATACGGTCCGGGCACTGCGAGATCAATGGCACCAGAAAACAGATGGAAGCATTGATGCATACGACGGAGTACTGAAGCTAAATGGACTCGCGCACGATTTCCTCCGTGGTGAGCTGGGCTACCTTCCACCAGATGACGAATGGGATAATCTTATCTTTGGAAGAGGTTCTGCAGATCAGCTCGGAGGTGTAATATCACAGATCATTGCCACTAAAATTGCTTTGGAACTTGTGAAGGAAGGAGCACTCAAAGGTACCATCATCAGGGCATACGCTACTACTGCGGAGGAGGACAATGACGGGGCGGGACCGATGTATTTGATGAATAAAGTCCTGCCCGGTTCAGGTCCTGAACTGGTTCCTGATGTGGTAATACTCTCTGAAGGTACTGGCGATGCCGGCAAAGGTGCACTCGGAATATACCGTGGACAGCGCGGACGCATGCAGATTGAGGTAACAGTTACAGGACGGTCCTGTCACGGTTCGATGCCATGGGAAGGTTTGAACCCACTGGAGTTCGGCAGCGCAATCATAACTGAGGCAGCTCAAAGGTACAATGACCGTGAGGGATTTAAAGATGATTCTTTTCTGGGACACGGAACTCGAACTGCGTCATTTGCCAAACTTGATACTCCAAGCGATTGCGCCGTGCCTGACCGCTTCAAATTCCGCTTCGACAGACGCCTGACCGTTGGTGAAAACCCAGATGATGCAGTAGCTGATATAGACGGCTTTGAATCTGTCAAAAAAGCTCGAGAAGCTGGACTATCTGTTGATGTGGCAGTACCGGTATACGAGGAACTTACATGGAACAACTACCGCCCCGGCAACAAGCAGATTTACATGGGCTGGGCAACTCCGGAAGATCATCCTGCCCTCCAGACCGCAGCGGAAGTATACAGAATGGTCGTTTCTCCAAATGTTGAAACCCAGATTGAAACGGAAGGAACTCTCAGGAAAGAACCCAGAATCGATCGTTGGATTTTTTCTACAGATGGCGTAGGTTTCCCTATCCCTGCAGAAAAATCTGACATACAGATTTCAGACAGAAAAAATTGGGTACACGCCGGTGAATACAAACATCCTCCAATGTTTGGCTTTGGACCTGGAATTGAACAAAACACCCACAAAATCGGAGAATGTACAGATAAGAGGGAACTTCGCCTGGCCATTGCATTCATGGCCAGATTTCCCAGTGCATATGCCGCTTCATAAATGGGGAAGTGTTGACTGCCTGCTAAAATCCGCGTAAAGGCATTTCAGGAGAGCGCTGCAGCCAGTTCCATTCCGGATACTCTGCATTCCCTTCTATAAGGTGCATAGTGTAAGCATGGCGAGTGAGTTTGGAACGGTTGGCATAGCTCATATGGGGTAAAAGTCCGTGCAGTATTACCATTGTTCCTGCATTTACCTCCAGAGGCACCAGCTTTGATTTATCCCATGGAGAATCATCTAATATTTCCATCTCTGTTCCATCCCCGTTTTTATTCCGGAAGAAACGGGATTTCAGCACGTTTCTGTGGCCACCGGGAATTGTCCACATACAGCCGTTCTCCAAGGAAGCATCTTCCAGTGCAAACCAAAAACCTTTCACGCTTATTGGCTCTGTGTAGAGAAAAGTTGCGTCCTGGTGACAGCCAACTTCTCCTCCTATCTTTGGCTGTTTGAAAATATACATAGATTGCAGAATCCTGGGATCTTTAAAGCCGACATCTTTGGCAACAGCTTCAAGTTCTTCTGTCCTGGAAAAACTATCAAAAACAGGATCAAGGTCATGCATTGCATGACCGATTTTATTGATTGAAAATTCCTTCGGCTGTTTTAAATCACCATTTTCATCAAATGCCTCCTCCTCAAAAAAGCAACGTATTTTGTCTCCTGATTCCAGGAAGAAGCGGTCCGAATGCCTTGTCTGTTCATTTGTGGTAAAGATAGTAACTGACTCTGAAGAATCGAAATCTTTGACTATTTCTGATGCTCGATCACGCAACTTATCGCAGTCTTGCTGAGAAACGAAATTCTCCAGCACCAGATAACCATTTTGCTCAAATGATTCAATTTGTCTTTGTGTCAATGACATAGATTCCTTGAAAAAAAAGCCCACATATTATACACTCCCTGCAGTCATAACACGTTAAACAAAGGATACTTCCTGGTCCAGTCAATGTTGTGCCGAACTTTTATGAATCAAAAAACGCCTGTTGAATAAATGCTGCTGGAAGGACTTAAATTGATGATTGTGGGCATGGCCACTGTCATGCTTTTCCTGCTGCTGCTGATTGCCTGCATTGAGTGGGTAAAATTCCTTACACGCAATTTCACAATGAACCAGCAGCAGTCATTGCTTCACAGTCGTAAATCAGATTCAAACAAATACAAAACTGTTCCTAATCTCGAAGTTCCTGTTGAAGTATTTGCTGCTGCAATTGCATCTTATGAGTCAGATAATAATACCTCATAACCAATTTTTCCGCATTATATAAAAAAAAATTCATCGGAAAAACATCATGGCCAAGAAAAAAATTGAATTTATGGACACATCCTTCCGTGACGGATTTCAATCTGTGTTTGGAGCTCGGGTAGCAACCAAAGATTTCCTGCCCGCACTGGAAGCGGCTGTAGAGGCGGGAATGCAGTATTTTGAAGCAGGAGGCGGGGCTCGTTTCCAAAGCCTGTTCTTTTATTGCAATGAATCTGCTTTTGACATGATGGACGCGTTCAGAAAAACAGTAGGACCTGATGCCGATCTGCAGACACTTGCACGTGGCATTAATGTTGTTGGCCTTCGCCAGCAGCCAAGGGACATGATAGATCTGCACGCCAAAATGTTCAAAAAGCATGGCATCACTACCATTCGTAATTTTGACGCCTTGAATGATTTGCGTAATCTAAAATATTCAGCTGAACGCATCACTGCTCATGGCCTGCATCACCAGATTGTGATTACGATGATGGATTTGCCTCCGGGATGTGAAGGCGCTCATGACACAGAATATTATCTGAAGACATTGAGAAATATTCTGGATTCTGATGTGCCTTACGATTCAATTTGCTTTAAAGACGCAAGCGGTACAGCAAATCCAAGAAAAGTGCATGAGACAATTAAGGGTGCCAGAAAAATGGCTCCGGAAGGAACAATCATGCACTTACACACGCACGACACGGCAGGAGCTTCAGTTGGCCAATATATGGGAGCAATTGAAGGCGGAATTGACCGCATTGATTTGTCAATGAGCCCGGTCAGCGGCGGAACAGGTCAGCCTGATATCCTCACCATGTGGCACGCTCTCAAAGGCACGGACTATACTCTGGACATTGACCCCGATAAAATTATCAAAACCGAGGAAGTTTTTGCTGACTGTTTTGAGGATTATTTTTTCCCACCAGAATCCCGTATGGTATCTCCCCTGATTCCTTTCTCACCAATGCCTGGCGGGGCTTTGACAGCTAATACGATGATGATGCGAGATACAGGCACATTACACCTTTTTCAGGATGTGATCAGGGAAATGTCTGAAGTGGTGCGCCTCGGAGGTTTTGGTGCGTCTGTAACTCCAGTATCTCAATTCTATTTTCAGCAGGCCTACCTCAACGTCACAGAGGGCAAGTGGAAAAAAATCAACCCTCAATACGGTAACATGGTACTTGGATATTTCGGAAAGACTCCAGTGGAGCCTGATCCGGAAATTGTCAAGCTTGCTTCAAAACAGCTCGACAAAA
>CAJXDX010000097.1 GCA_913052275.1 uncultured Pseudomonadota bacterium
ATAAATGTTTACCCACCTTCATCTCCACACTCAATATTCCCTTCTTGAGGGAGCAATACGAATTAAAGATCTGGCAGCAGCCCTGAAGGAAAAAGGTTATGAGTCATGTGCGATAACCGATCATGGCAACATGTTTGGTGCAATAGAATTCTATCATGCTATGAAAGCAGCAAACCTGAAGCCCATAATTGGTGTTGGTGCCTCAGTTGCTGAAGAAGAAACACAACAGGAGCTAAACGGCTATGGAAGAAAAAAATCCTCCCCGGGCCAGGTTCAATTACTGTGTCTAAATCGTGCGGGTTATCAAAACCTTAGTTTCATGCTGAGCCTCAGCTACACAGAGGGAAAAATCAATGGCACCCCCTGCATAAATTATCAATTACTTGAAAAATATAATGAAGGTTTGATTGCACTTAGTGGCGGAATGAACAGTCAAATTAATCGCTTTCTGCATAACGGACGCATGGATGACGCCCGCCGTACTGCGATCTGGTATCGGGATCTTTTTGCTGGCCGTTATTATATTGAACTGCAAAATACAGGAATGCCGGAGCAACAGGCACTGAATGAGCAGTTAGTCATTCTTGGAGATGAATTAGATATTCCATTAGCAGGTACAAACGATTGTTTCTACCTCACTGAGGAGGAAGCGGAAGCACAATACATTCTGTGGCTGATGGGATTGCAGCTAAGAGTTACCGATGAAGGTGTGCCTCCTATGCTGGGTAACCAGAGATACTTAAAAAGTCCGGATGAAATGCTGTCCGCATTTGCTAAACTTCCACTAATTGCTCTGGAGAATACGAGTAAAATAGCTGAACAGTGTGAACTGTCACTGGAAAACAATAAAATTTTCCTTCCGCAAATCTCCACTAAAGAGGATGAAACACTTGACTTGAAGCTGCGCAATGAGTCTGAAACAGGACTGGAAAATCGCCTGAAGAAACTTTTTGAACTCTACACGCCGGAATGTTCATTTGAGGAATTTCGTAAGCCGTACGATGAACGTTTACGCTTTGAGCTTGAAGTAATAATCCAGATGGAGTTCCCGGGTTATTTTTTGATTGTTTCAGAATTTATAAAATGGTCTAAGGAAAACGGTGTTTCAGTGGGGCCAGGGCGCGGTTCAGGAGCAGGTTCTCTTGTGGCATACGCTCTTCTGATTACGGATATAGATCCGTTGAGCCATGGACTTCTTTTTGAGCGTTTTTTAAATCCTTACCGTGTCAATCTTCCTGACTTTGACATTGATTTTGATGTTGATGGCAGAGATAAGGTGATCGAGCATGTTCGTCAGATATATGGTGAAAAAAATGTCTGCCAGATTTCTACCTTTGGGTCGCTGAAAGCAAAAGCAGTTGTGAGGGGTGTGGCAAGAGTGTTGGATTTCCCATATTCCCATGCAGACAAAATTGCAAAGTTAGTCCCAAATGATTTGAATATCACACTTGATGATGCACTGGATAAAGTGCCTGAATTGTCATCTCTTGCAACAGATGGTAGTGAAAATGAAAAAAAACTGATTACTTTCAGCAGGCAACTTGAGGATTTGAACACTCATCTGGGAACCCATGCAGCAGGGGTGATAATCATGGACAAGGATATTCGTGATGTGATGCCTGTATGTACCGGGAAAGACGGGACATTGCAGTCAATGTATCCAATGAAATACGCCGAAGACCAGGGAGCAGTAAAGTTTGATTTCCTCGGCTTGCAGAACCTATCCACCATTGATTATACACTTGATTTAATTAGAAAAAGCCGTCCCGATTCAGCAAATATTGATATCACTCATATAATGATGGATGACAGGCTTACGTTCGATTTGCTTTGCAGTGGAAACACAGTTGGAGTTTTCCAGCTTGAATCTTCAGGAATGAAACGGCTGGTGGCAAACATGCAGCCTTCATCTTTTGAAGACATTGTAGCCATTCTGGCTCTATATCGTCCCGGACCTTTAGGTTCAGGAATGGTCGAGGACTATGTACAGTGTAAGCATGGACGCAAAAAAGTAGTTTATCCACACCCGCTGATGGAAGACATTTTAAGGGAAACATATGGTGTACTTGTTTACCAGGAACAGATAATCCAATGCGTACAGGTCCTGGCAGGATTTTCGCTGGGTCAGGCAGATTTGCTGCGCAGAGCGATCGGCAAAAAGTCCCCTGAAATATTGGCTGAACAACGCACCCAATTTGTGGAAGGTTGTCTTAATAACCTAAATTTTGTGAATTTGTGCCCACAAACAAGCACCCCGGAAGAAAAAGCGAATGAAATATTTGACACGATAAATTATTTTTCCGGATACGGTTTTAACAAATCCCACAGTGTTGCATACGGATTAATTTCCTATCAAACTGCTTTTCTCAAGGCTCACTATCCTGTGCAGCTGATGGCCGCATTATTTAATGGCTCGATCAACAACCAGGACAATATCATAAATTATATCAGTGAATGCAAGACCATGGGTATCAGGGTTTTGCCGCCTGATGTTAATCACAGCACTAAGCATTTTACTGTTGCACCGGCAGAATTCAGGATTACTGACAGAACTATTGCACATTTTGAAAGAGACTTTGCAGGCAAGATACCTGTTTTGGATGATATACCTTCAGAATGGCTGGAGCCAATACGGGTATCAATGAAAAAGCTGAAAAATAGAGACTTCAAGCACGAGGCAGATTTTTTGGCAGCATTTGCCAAAAACGCAGAATCTGCAGAGAATGCCAAGGAAGCTCTGGATTTAAGTCCACAATCCGGAATCGTTTTATGGCTGCGTCAGGAAGCAAGAGTTGAAGTTATACGATTTGGCATGAATGCAGTGAAGAATGTTAGTGGAAAAGCAGTTGATGCGATTTTAAAAGTACGAAATGAACACGGACAACTTAAAGATTTCATGGAATTCATGAAGAAAGTGAATTTGAATGAAGTAAATCGAAGAATGTTTGAAACCCTTGTAAAATGTGGAGCGTTTGATTCACTTCATGATAATCGAGCCCAGCTTGCTGCAGCAATGGATGGTGCATTTCACTTGGCTCAGGAATTTCAACGTGCGGAAGATGCATCACAAACTTCTTTGTTTGAATTATTGGATTCAAGTGATGTAAAAGCAACCGAAACCAGGCTTGAGTTTCCGCAGGTCAGAAACTGGCCTAAACGGGAACGTCTCAATCAGGAAAAAGCCGCATTGGGATTTTATGTATCTGGACACCCACTGGACAGCTTTTCCTCAGAAATAAAATCGCTGGCCACAACAACCTCAAAATTAAAGGATGGTGCTCACCCTGAAAAAGAAAAGATATCATTGATAGGTACTGTAGTTAACAATATTATTCGCCTCAACCAAAACAACGAAAAATATGCCATCGTCACCCTGGAAGATATGAGAGGTACAATAGAGTTCCCTGTTTTCGCAAGTGTTTACGAAAAAACAGGTGATTTACTTGAAAGAGATGAGCCTCTTATGGTAACAGGGAGGGTGAATCATCGTGAGGAAGATATAAGCTTATACACGGAAAATATAAGGCCTCTCTCAAAGATCAGGGAAGAAGAAGCAAGCAAAATGCTAATACAATTTGGACCGGAAACATTTAAACAAGAGTCTATGAATCTGCTAAGGAACATATTGCAGAAATATGCCGGAAACAAAACCTTTGCTTTCTCAATACAAACTCCGGAATCCGCTACAGTACAGATCACTCCTGAAGAAAGAATCGATTTCACACCAGAATTGATTGAAGAACTTGAGGAAGTCCTTCCTTTTCAAAAACTGGAGTTCAGTTATTCTACCAGTAAAATTCAGTAATTTGTCTAATTTAATCCTCGTTATTTGAGAACAAATTTTATAAGCTGAACTCAGTTAAATAACCTGAAAACAGCGGAAATTTGCACCAGATAAAAATATTCCTTGCTTACATTTGACTACAAATGCAGCCAGTGTGACGCCAAATATGAAATCACACCGGAGCTGATGCTTTGTCCTGAATGCGAACCAGGGCAAAAAAAGGGACAGCCCCTGAAAGGTGTGCTGGAAGTAGAATTAAACGGTACACCTATAAGCGATGATCCGCTGGATTATTTACCGGTTGAACGGGAATTTTTTCCGGATATCCCTGTAGGTAATACACCCCTCTGGCATCCTGTAAGACTCTTGAAGAAACATGACTTTCCTGAGTTGTATTTTAAAGACGACGGACTGAATCCTACAGGATCATTGAAGGACAGAGCTTCCCTGCTAGTGGCAGCATTTGCCAGAAAAAACGGCATAAATGAAGTTGTAGTTGCTTCCACAGGAAATGCTGGATCTTCAATGGCAGGAGTTGGAGCTGCTGCTGGACTGAAAGTTAAGCTCTTTTTACCAAAGAGTGCACCACCCGCAAAAATGATACAGTCTCTGCAATATGGTGCAGATCTGGTACTTGCCGAGAAAAATTACGATCAGGCATTTGCACTTTCACTTCAATATTCAAAAAAGTTTGGAGGAATGAATCGCAACACTGCTTACAATCCAATGACCATTGAGGGCAAGAAAACTGTGTCTATTGAAATATTCAACCAGCTGGACAGAGTACCGGATCATGTATTCGTCAGTGTTGGAGACGGAGTAATTTTGTCCGGATTGTATAAAGGATTTCGGGATCTGCTTCAGCTTAAACAAATTCCCAGAATGCCAGAAATTCATGCAATTCAGGCTTCCGGAAGTTCTGCCATTTTCAGGGCAATGTCTTCAGGAGAATTTCAGGAACAGCCTGCAGAAACTGTCGCAGATTCAATTTCCGTGGATACGCCAAGTAACGGCTATCTTGCACTGAAAAATCTTAAAACATACGGCGGTCATTGCATAACATTGAACGACGAAGAAATTCTCTCTGCACAAAAAGAATTGTCCTCAAGCTGTGGACTTTTTTCAGAGCCTGCTGCGGCCGCGGCCTACGCGGGATTTCTCAAGCAGAAAAATAAACTCGATCCAAACTCAACTTGTGTGGTTCTGCTTACAGGGAACGGACTTAAAGATATAAACTCAGCATCAAAAAACATAGTGACACCCAGCAAAACCATTAATTCACTTGATGAACTTAATTAGTTTTCATCTGCTAACATCCTAACTTTCAAAAGAAAATTATGATTGACCTGACAAAAAATGAAGAAAAAATTAAGCAAAATGTACAGCATTGCAGGGAAAGGAAAATCAAACTTCCCACATTCTCACAAATGCAGAATCCTGACTTAGTCCCTGATGAAATTAAGGATAATTTAAAAAAAATAAGTTTGTGGGAAACTGATCCGAATAATTTGTTCAGAATCACCTGGAAAAATGAACCTGTTTCCAATGGGGGTGGATTCGGCAATGTTAATTATATGGTTATTCCCAGTGAATTATCTGGCGTAAGGGCTAATATAATCGCTCTTACAGGTAAGTGGTTTCCAACAGGTGCTCACAAAGTTGGAGCGACATACGGCTGCCTGATTCCGACTCTGACTACCGGACAATTCTCCCCTTCAGAAACTAAGGCTGTCTGGCCGTCCACTGGTAATTACTGCAGAGGCGGGGCATATGTTTCTTCATTGATGGGATGTGATTCCATTGCGATTTTGCCTGAAAACATGTCCCGTGAGCGTTTTGATTGGCTGAAGAATATAGCAGGTGAAATAATTACTACTCCGGGAAGTGAAAGTAATGTGAAGGAAATTTTTGACAAATGCATTGAGCTTAAAAATACCAGGGATGACATCCTGATCTTCAACCAGTTTGAAGAGTTCGGCAATCTTCTCTGGCATTACATGGTAACAGGACCTGCAGCCGAAGAAGCACTCAGGATGGAGATGGGCCCCAACAGCAGATTAGCTGGAGGAGTATGTGCATCAGGTTCAGCTGGATCGATGGCTTTTGCATATTATCTCAAAAATAAATTTCCTAGATCCAGGCTGGCTGTTTCGGAAGCACTGCAGTGTCCTACATTATTGAACAACGGGTTTGGTGACCATCGAATTGAAGGTATAGGGGACAAGCATGTGCCCTGGATTCATGACTGCAAAAATACAGACATGGTGATGGCTGTTGATGACGAGGTTGCCATCAGGATGCTGAGACTTTTTAACGAATCTACCGGCAGGGAATGCCTTACACATTACGGAGTTGACCCTGGATTTGCAGAGCAATTGGACTCATTGGGTATTTCCTGCATAGCAAATATTATCAGTTCCATTAAATTCGCCAAATACTATGAACTGACAGAGGATGATTATGTTGTGACAATCCTAACTGACTCAATGGAACTTTACGGCTCGCGTCTTGAGGAATTGACCTTGGAACGGGGGGATTACACAGAGATTGATGCTCACAAGGACTTTCAGCTGCTGATGGACACTGGCATAGAAAATATGCTTGAACTTACTCATTATGAAAAGAAAAGGATTCATAACCTCAAATATTTCACCTGGATTGAACAGCAGGGAAGGGAAATGGAAGAGTTAAACCGGCAATGGTATGAACATGAAACATACTGGGAAAACATCTTTTCCTCTGCTACAAAAATTGATGAATTAATAATGGAGTTCAACAGCAGGGTTGATGGCAAATAATTGTTGCAGGTGCAAAATTCATAATTAATGAAAGTACTGCCATGACAATTTTATCACTTTGCCTAGAAGGTAATAACTTGAGTTTCAGACCTTTTTCAAATCACTTCATATCATTTTTATTTTCACTAAGTGAATGACTTGTCAAACAGTTCTCTTCCAATCAGCATTCTTCTGATTTCATTGGTGCCTGCACCTATATCGTAAAGTTTAGCGT
>CAJXDX010000098.1 GCA_913052275.1 uncultured Pseudomonadota bacterium
ACCCAGAATGATGCTACAGAACCACCTTTCAGGAATGAATACTGGAACAATAAAAAAGAAGGAATCTATGTGGATATTGTTTCAGGTGAACCTCTGTTCAGTTCAACTGACAAATATCGTTCCGGAACAGGATGGCCAAGTTTCACAAAACCACTTGAAGCAGATAACATTGTCATGAAAGAAGATAGAAGCTGGCTCATGGTAAGCACTGAGCTTCGAAGCAAAAATGCTGATTCCCACCTGGGACACCTCTTCAATGACGGACCAAGTCCGGTTGGATTGAGATACTGTATTAATTCCGCCTCACTGAGGTTTATTCCTAAAAATGAGCTGGAAAAAGAAGGATACCAGATTTACCAGGGGTTATTTCCTAACTGATCGATACTGAAATTATAATCTTGGAATTGAATTATAGTATTGATTTAAAATAACTCTGACCCTAATTATACTTGAAATTTTCAGTATAATTCCCTGATGATTTTTCGGTACTGTTTTTCAATTTGATCATGCCTGACGTGGCGTCCGTCCACAACTATCTGCCTGCCTGCAGACCAGACCTCACGAACCAGCGAATCGTCCGCAGAAAATATCCAGCGATCAAATATTTCATCTTCAGAAGAGCCGTACAAAGTCAGGGCATCAGAATCCAGCGCAAGTAAATCTGCCCATTTTCCGGAAGCAATGCTTCCTGAATTTCGTGACAATGCCTGAGCACCTCCACTTAATGCGCTTGCGTATAGAGATTCCCCCAATGACCCGGCAGTATCCGTCATAACATTTCGTTCCTTCCGGAGAAGTCTTTGACTGTACTCAAGCATCCTCAGTTCTTCAGTTAGTGAGATACGAACGTTTGAATCTGAGCCGATACCGTATTTTCCTCCGGAGGAAACATATTCAGAGCCATCAAAGATGCCGTCTCCCAGATTAGCTTCAGTGACAGGACACAGTCCGGCCACCGCTCCAGACTTGGCAAGTTTAACAGTTTCTTCCGGAAGCATGTGCGTTGCATGCACAAGGCACCAGCGTGAATCGACAGGAACGTTATCCAGCAGCCAGTTCACCGGACGTTTGCCGTAGTTATTTTGAATATCTTCAACTTCCTTCTGCTGCTCCGCGATGTGAATATGAACCGGTCCAAATTGTCTTGAATCAAGTATTTCCTTTAAGGCTTCCGGAGATACAGCACGGAGAGAATGCGGTGCCATACCCAACAGATAATCTTCCGGAGCCTTTTGAATTTCATTTTCGATTTGTTCCAGAACACGAAAATACTGCTCAGAATTATTTCCAAAGCGCAGCTGCCCCTGGGAAAGTTTCTCCCCGTTCAATCCGCCCTGCATGTAAAAAACCGGTAAATGTGTTAATCCAATTCCGGTTTGGAGAGCTGCAGCAATTATGCGTGATGATGTTTCAGTGACGTTTTCATAAGGTTGGCCTCCCTGCTGATGGTGAAGATAATGAAATTCTCCAACTGATGCATATCCGGATTCCAGCATTTCCATGAAAACAAGTGCAGCAATAGCCTCAACATGCTCCGGATTCAGCTGTTCCAGAAAACTGTACATCAGTTCGCGCCATCTCCAGAAACTGTCCTGCTTTTTCGCTCGCTTTTCTGTCATTCCGGCCATCGATCGTTGAAAAGAATGACTGTGCAGGTTGGCCATAGCAGGAAGCAGGATGCGGTTTCGCAGTTGCCGGTCATCCGGACCAGGATCAACCCCGCTTTCTACGTCTGTAATCTTCCCATCCTGACCTACTGAAATCCGGACATTTTGAGCCCAGCCCTCTGAAATAAGAGCAAGTTCTGAAAACAGATTCACATTTACTCCATGATTTTGTATTGTCATATATAGTGTATGAGCATAAATCAGAAGGTAAAAAAATAAAACTCATAATAATTCTTTCTGCCTGCATTTTACTTTATTTCTCATCATGGGCATCGCAACCGATCTCATCCTTATCGTAGTAACTGCGTTCTTCAGCGGAGTTGTAATGCAGAAGCTTGGACAGCCGCTGGTGCTGGGTTATATTCTTACCGGAATTGCCTTCAGTCCCTATACAGGCGGCTTTGCACTGACAAGTGTACACGAAATCGAGCTGCTGGCGGAAATCGGGGTTGCCCTTCTGCTTTTTGCTCTAGGACTGGAGTTTTCCCTCAAAGACCTTAAGCCTGTCAAAAAAATTGCTCTGATCGGCACACCGATTCAAATAATGCTTACAATTGGTATGGGCTACGGAATAGGACAGCTAATGGGCTTGGATGATAAATCATCTATCTGGCTTGGCACACTGGTTTCACTTTCCAGCACCATGGTATTGCTGAAAACTTTAATGAGCCAGGGATGGCTTGGGACACTTTCCAGCAAGGTCATGGTTGGAATGCTGATTGTTCAGGATTTAGCCGTTGTCCCGTTCATGGTGCTGCTGCCGATGCTGAATGACCCATCAGTCGGCTGGCTTTCACTGGAAATTGCGATCCTTAAAGCTGTTCTGTTCCTGGCCGGAATGATTTTCTTCGGAACACGCCTGCTTCCGCGGATCATGCAGCACATAGCCCATTTAGGCTCACGTGAATTATTCCTGCTTGCAATCACTGCAATTGGTCTGGGCGTGGGTTATGTTACTTATCTGGTTGGGCTTTCTTTTGCCTTCGGTGCATTTGTAGCAGGAATGGTGTTAAGCGAGTCAGATTACGGACACCAGGCATTGAGCGATATTATTCCGGTTCGTGACCTTTTTGGACTGCTGTTTTTTGCTTCGGTTGGAATGCTTTTCAATCCTGCTTTTGTAATTGATCACTGGCAGGAAGTGTTGATTCTTGTTTTGATTGTCAGTATCGGCAAGGGCAGCATTTTTGCCCTGCTGGCTAAAATATTCAAATATAGGAACGTGGTCCCCCTGGCTTTGGGACTCGGTCTTTTCCAAGTGGGTGAATTTTCATTTGTGCTGGCACAACTGGGAATTTCCACAAATTCCATCAGTCATGAAGTGTATTCACTGGTCTTGACAACGGCGGTAATAACAATGTTTCTGACACCAATCATTTCCAGGCAGACAACACGTTTATACACTCTTCGTAAAAGCTGGTTCAGTCATGAATCGAAGGATTCCATAAATTATCCAAAATCAGGGAAACGGAATCATGTTATTATTGTGGGAGGAGGGCGTGTGGGCTTCCGCATTGCTCAGGTACTTAAACGCCTGAGCGTATCAATGATGATTATAGAGCTGGACCAGCTTCGCGTTGACAGAGCAAAAAATTCTGAAATTTCTGTCATTTACGGAGACGCAAGTCATGATGTGGTTTTAGAAGCCGCAAATACTTCTGCTGCACGACTGCTTATAATTACTACTCCTGAAATCGTAATTGCTCAAGCCATTGTAGACAAGGCGCGCAACATGAATCCTTCAATTCAGGTTTTGGCACGTGCACCGGGGATTGAATTTCTTGAAGAATTCAAAAAACTTAATATTTCTGAAGTGGTCATTCCTGAATTTGAGGCCGGGCTTGAAATGGCACGCAAAGCTCTTGAGTATCTGTATATTCCTGCGGCAAAAATTCAGCATTACACTGAATCGCTGAGACAGGACTTGTTTGCCTCTTTTTACAGTGAGAATGAGGAATATAAAATTCTTGAACAGCTTAACCTTGCTGAACATCAATACGACATTCAATGGGTGCTGATAAAGGGGGGTAGTTTTCTCGATGGCAAAACAATCAGTGAATTAAAACTCAGCACAGACGTGGATTCCTCTGTTGCCGGTGTAGTTCGGGATGAAAAACTGCATCCGAATCCTGATCAGCATTTCCGATTTCAGGCAGATGACCGTGCTGCAATTATAGGAACTGATTCCGCTCGCGAAAAATTTTTCCAGATGACAGTACCTGAATCCGGCATTGTTAAAGAAACCTGAAATTAAAACTGAATTTGATTTTTTTCCATTCTATGCAGCAAAAAAAAATCGCAATCATGATGCAGTAGCCAATGGCGAATTCAATACGCATGCGATTAACGGACTTGACCACCTTGAAGGTATTTCAGTAGTCTTATCCAAACAAGAGAAAGAGTCCTTGCAGTTTATGAGGCTTTAACAGTTTCTGTCCGAGTAGACCAATTGAATCTGCCGTGGATACCCGTCAGTTAGACAAAGCAAATAACGATCTGATTGTTTTATAACATTAATTGAATCAAGTAGTGTTGATAAAAAATGACTAATGCAGTTGCAAATGAACTGGTAGGTGCTGCTTGGCCGTCAGCGCAGCCGGGCAGCGATCCGGTGCTTTACGGACATGTCTTGCTGGATCCGCTGGGTGCATTCGAAGCCCGCAGCCTCCAGACTTTCCGGCTTGTTTATACGGTGGGACGCTACGGGATTGACGACACGGGCAGCATTCGAGTGGTGTTCCGCTTCATGGGAGACTGGGGGGCTCTCCAGACCAGCGACCCCAAGGGATACAACTACGTCACGGCCCAAGCCAGCACTGGGGCGCGTCTCTCGCTTCATTATGCCAACACCGGCCATCAGCGTCCATGGTTCAAGTCCCTAACTGTCAAACTTCACGGGGGCTACCTCAGTGAGGGCGATACCATAACAATAGTATTTGGGGATACTTCTCAAGGTTCTTCGGGAATGCAGATGCAGACCTTTTGCGAGCCCGGATTTGAATTCAAGGTACTTGCTGACGTTTGCGCAGTCGGGCACTACTACCCCCTTGCAGAAACTCCCAACATAGCTATCGTTCCCGGAGAAGTGCATGAATGGAAGGCGGTGCTGCCGTCGCTGCGGCGTCGCAGGGAAGTCTTCCGACTTGGAATCAAGGCCGAGGACAAGTGGGGCAACCCAACTGACCAGGCTTCAGGAAGCTTTCGGCTCCAGAGTAACCATCCGGTTAAGGGCCTTCCTGAAATGATTGACTATCCACTCGGGGAAAAATCTCTGATCATTGACAACCTTTCTGTGGAAAAACCGGGGGTAGTTCGTATTCAATTACTCGACGAATCTGGCCAATGTGTTACTGAAGCCGGGTCGATGGTGATCCATGAAGGCAAATTTTCAGGCTACTGGGGAGACCTTCATGGTCAGAGCGGCGAATCCATAGGACTTACAACATCTCGTGACTACTTCGAATTTGCCAGAAACATGTCCTTTCTGGATGTAACTGGACACCAGGCTAATGATTTCCAGGTAAACAACACATTCTGGAAATATCTTAATCAACTCACAGCAGAATATCACCAGGATGGCCGCTTCGTGGTTTTTCCGGGCTACGAGTGGTCAGGCAATACAGCGGTGGGCGGAGACCGTAATGTTTTCTTCCGGAAGGAAGGCCGCCAGATTCGCCGCTCGTCTCATGCTTTGCTGGAAGACCGCACCGATATTGACACTGATGCGCCAACTGCGGCCCGTCTTTTTGAGGATTTGCAGGGAGAGGACTGCGTGGTCTACGCTCACGTCGGGGGGCGCTACGCTGACATTAAGCAGGCGCATGATCCCCGGCTGGAAACTGCTATGGAAATCCATTCTGCATGGGGAACCTTTGAGTGGATGCTCACAGACGGCTTCCCTCTGGGTCATCGCTCAGGTGTGGTCTGCAACAGCGACGGACACAAGGGTCGTCCCGGTGCAAGTTATCCTGGTGCATCGACCTTCGGGGCATACGGAGGACTTACCTGCTTCCTCACAGATGATCTGTCAAGGGACGGTATCTTCGAATGTCTTCGTCGTCGGCATCATTATGGTACCACGGGATGCCGTATGCACATGGATGTTACCGTTAAATTTGATAAGGAGGCCACAGTTTTTGAGCGGGATCCAAAAGTTTTTCCTGAATCAAAGGTTTTTTCTTCGAGCGAGGTGATGATGGGCGATATCGTGCAAACATCCGAAAGCGAAGCACTTCTCAAGCTCCATGTCCTTGCCCATTCTCCCATCGAACGTATCGAGATTCGAAACGGCACCGAAGTACTGGAAACTTTCCGGCCTTACAGCTCCAATGATTTGGGTTCTCGTATACGTGTGATCTGGAGTGGAGCAGAGTACAGGGGGAGGGGAAGGCAAAGTTCCTGGACGGGACGGGCAGTTTTCAAGGATTGCCGCATTGAAAGACTGGCCAAGATTAATGCCTGGAACCACGAGCGGAGGCTTGAGAGGTGCAGTAAAGACACAGTGGAGTGGGACGCGATCACCACTGGAAATTTTGGCGGTTTTGACGTTTGGCTTGAAGAGGGAGAAGAATCAGAACTGAACCTGACCTGTAATCGAGGAGAGATTCAAGTACCCCTTAATTCAATTGGTTTCGAAGACACAGTTTTAGAGGCTGGAGGTCTTGAACGCCGGCTGAGGGTGTTCCGGCTTCCTTCTGAAAACCCTCACCGAGAGGTGCAGCACCATCTTCTTATACCCCTGAAACCCAATGGAGACAATCCTCTATGGATCTGTGTGACTACAGAGGACGGGTTTCAGGCATGGAGCAGTCCTGTTTTTGTATTCAACTGATGCAGAAAAAAAATGCAACAGGATATTCAATATTAAAATTTGATTCAGTTTATTTCCTAAATTACAGTAAATAAATATTACTCAATTCATGACCCAGAATTCCCTTTATTTAAATGTGTGCCGGGAAGTGGTTTGAATCAAGACTGATTTATAATTAATATTTCAATAAAATATTTTTCAAAGGCTGACCCATGAAAACGACTGCTCCAAATCCTACCAAGCACA
>CAJXDX010000099.1 GCA_913052275.1 uncultured Pseudomonadota bacterium
TATTTTTGATAAACGGATTCAGAACTATACGTGAAACAGCATGAATAAGAACTGCTTCTCGGTATGTTGGTCCTTTACGAGCTTTCCCTTTGAGATAAATGGGAGCTTCCATATGAACAAATGGTAGCGGAACAAATTCTGTAAATCCGCGGGTTTCTTGCTGTAAATCCCGTATTCTTAGTAAATGACGGGCCACATGATAAGTCTCTTCGACATGACCAAACATAATGGTTGCAGTAGTACGGAAACCAGTCTGATGAGCATGCCGCATTATAGATAACCATTCTTTGGTTGAAATCTTGTCGGGACAGATAATTTGCCTTATTTCATCATCTAGGATTTCTGCTGCCGTTCCAGGCAATGTTCCAAGGCCCGAATCACGAAGTTTAATAAGAAAATCTGGAATACTGAGACCAAGGCTCTTGGCACCATGACTGACTTCAAGTGGGGAAAATGCATGAATATGAACTCCTGGAACAGAATCATGAATCGCTTCACAGATACGGAGATAAGTCTCACCTGTATAAATCGGATGGATACCTCCCTGTAGACAAACTTCTGTAGCCCCTCGGTCCCATGCTTCTCTGGTCCTTGAGACAATCTCGTTCAGGCTGAGATCATAAGGTTTACCACGCAGGTTCTCAGACATCTTGCCTTTAGAAAATGCGCAAAATCCACATCGGAAATAACATACATTTGTGTAGTTAATGTTTCGATTTACGGTATAAGTCACTTCATCACCTGAAACTTGCTTTCTTAATTCGTTTGCTCTTTCGCAAACCATTTCAAACTCAAGCCCCCTTGCATTTAACAAATGGATTACTTGTTCTTCTTGGATTTTTCCAGAATCCTTAATTTCATGCAAAACAGATCTGACAAGGCTTTCTTTTCTGAATTTCTTTTGAACAGACTTTGATAGAAATTGAGAAGGGAGCACAAAAGATTTACCTGGAGACCAACTATTTTCTCTTGCATAGCCTTGCTGGTCCATTGATTTAATGAGATAAGAACTTGCTTTAAGGTCAATCCAATCCCTTGAATTGAGAGCATATTTCGGAAAAACAGGAAGTCTTTCGGTTAGAACTTTTCCGCATTTTTCCATAGATTCAGCTAAACTGGCTATTTCTGGCCATGGGGCTTCTGGGTTCACATGGTCTGGGGTCAATGGTGATATCCCCCCCCAATCATTGATACCTGAATCCAAAAGGGTTTTTAGGGAACCTAAATTCAAGTTGGGAGGTGTTTGGATGTTCATTTTATGACCGAAGAGAATACGTGCAAGCGCAACAGTCCAGGCTGTTTCTTCTACTCTTGGTTCTGGACTGTTTGCCATTGGAGTGCCCGGCTTGGCCTTAAAGTTCTGGATTATGATTTCCTGAAGGTGCCCATATTTGTCATGTAAATCACGCAATGTCAAAAGTGATTTGATTCTTTCTCGTCGAGTCTCTCCAATTCCAATTAGAATTCCCGAAGTGAATGGAATTTTTTCAATTCCGGCAGCCCTTATTGTCTTGATACGTACGTCCGGTTCCTTATCTGGTGACCCATGATGTGGTCCACCTTTTTTTTGCAAACTAGGGGAAACGCTTTCCAGCATGAGTCCCTGAGAAACAGAAACTTTTCTTAATTTCTTCAAGTCGTCTCTATACATGACTCCTGCATTAATATGAGGGAGTAAGGATGTTTCCTGCAATACTCTGCCAGCAATTTCGGAAAGATATGATAAGGTGGAATGGTGTCCTAATTGATTTAAATCTTTTCTTGCCTTTGAATAACGCAGTTCAGGTTTATCACCAAGTGTAAAAAGAGCTTCCTTACAGCCATATTTTTCACCTTCATGCACAAGCTCCATTACTTCTTCAGGTCTCATATAGCTTTGTTGATTTTGCAGCGGATCCCTGGAAAAAGTGCAGTAGTGACAAACATCTCGACAAAGTTTTGTCAAAGGAATAAAGATTTTACGAGAATAGGAAATAATATTACCATGACCCCTATCTCGAATTTTGGATGCTATTTGGGTAAGAGATTTTAAATTTTTACTACCTGCCAGCAGATAAGCTTCTTCAAAAGTTGGTCTTCGCTCAAAAAATTCATTATGATTGTCTGAATTCATATTTTTTTTGAAATATTTTCAAGTAACATAATTTACTTTTGATAAATTTTTTAAAAATTTATATATTCATAAATTTTCGTTCAATGGAGCTTCAATATTAAAGGATTAATCTAGAGATTTTAATTACAGATGTTAAGACCTAGTCATGTTTTTTTCACACTATAGTATGTACAGGTGATGTATGTAATTAAACATTTATCGATGGTTAAAACAAATTATAATTTAAATTAAACGATTCTTAATAAAACGGGACAATATTACTATTCAAAATAAAAAAATCTTTGGTTCGATGATCTGAATGAATTAGATACTGCAACGATGCTGAGCAAACAAGATATAACCAGTACTTACAGTAAATCTAACTTCAAATAATTCAATCAGCTTTACTTGATTTTAGCATTGATTCTGTTTATTATCCTGCATAAAGCTCTCTATCTGGAGGGTGGGGTTAAATTTCTTGGTAATTAAGGTGTTGGACACGGGAAAAATATACTTCATCAAAAAGTGTGGGAGCTTTTTTGTTTTGGATAAGTCATTTTAGTCAAACAAAATTTTGCAACATTTCATTTCAGATATGGAATCTTCATCTTCAGGAATACGAGAGAATAAAGGTCTTAGATTTCAGGAATTTATCACAGGCTATGGTGTCTATCTGGCTCTTGTAATACTTTTGATTGTTGCTGCGCTGATTACACCAAATTTGTTTGAAAAGGAAACACTTGCAGTTATGTTCAGGCAGTGTGCACAACTTGGCATAATTGCGATTGGCCAGACTATGGTGATGCTTGTTGCTGGATTAGACCTGTCAGTAGGTGGAGTCATTGTAATGACTTCCATAGTTGTTGCGGAAGTTAGTAACGGCAAGGACGAAATGATTCCCATCGCAATCCTCACGGCATTAATATTTGGCATGTTAGTCGGGCTTGGTAATGGATTATTGATCACTAAGCGTAAAGTTCCTCCGCTTGTGGCTACCTTGGTAATGCTTTTCCTAGTTCAAGGTGCACACCAGGCCTTCACTAGAGGTGTGCCTGGTGGATTCGTTCCTGAAGCCATGGGAATTGTTAATCAATCATGGGGGTTCATTTCCATTCCATTGATGGTCTGGATCGGGCTAAACATAGTGTTTATTGTTATTTTAAACGGTACATCCTATGGACGCAGGATTTATGCTACAGGTAGTAATCCTGAAGCAGCAAGACTTACCGGAATTCCAGTTAATCTAATTAAGATCTCAGTTTATGTTTTAGCTAGTGGGCTTGCGGTAATATCCGGTGTTATTTTGACTGGATATGTTGGCTACGTGGACCGTTTTATTGCTACTGGTTTTGATCTCGACTCAATTGCAGCTGCGGTTGTTGGCGGGACTGCATTTTTTGGAGGAAAAGGCGGCTTAGTAGGAACAATTGCCGGAGTTTTGATCATTCAGATCCTGAGCACGATGGTTGTACTGATCGGTTTGGAAATTGAAACACAGTTCATAATTAAGGGTATTGTCATTCTGGCAGCAGTTTCACTATATGGCCTGGCTCGAAAAAACCATTAGCATATGAATATTAGTTGCTGTAGATGAATTATTTCTAGAACAAAATATTTACTTGATGAATCAAACAGAATCCAAATACATTCTAGAAATGCACCACATCTCAAAGTCATTTGGTGGTGTCAGCGCACTGCAGGATGTTTCATTTAAATGCAGTCCAGGAACTGTTCATGCTTTAGTTGGAGAAAACGGTGCGGGAAAGTCAACACTTATCAAGATACTGTCCGGTGCTTTGAAAGCAGATAGCGGCGAGATCATATTTAAAGGTAAAAATCATTCAAGCTTTTCAACTCGAGAAGCATTGAACCAGGGCATCAGTGTAATTTATCAGGAATTAGCCTTGGTTTTACAGATGACTGTTGCAGAAAATATTTTCCTAGGCCGAGAGCCGAGAAATGCATTTGGTCTGGTAGACCAGGTACGACTCAGGTCAGCAGCTCAAGATCTTCTTGAGCAATTAGGAATCAAGATTGACCTGGACATGGAAGTTGGTGACCTAAGTGTGGCTTATCAGCAAATGATTGAAATTGCCAAAGCTTTATCAAAGAATGCTGATTTGATTGTCATGGATGAACCTTCTGCAATCCTTGCAGGATCGGAGCTGGAACAACTTTTCAAAATCATTCAGTCCCTAGTTAAAGGAGGTGTGTCCGTCATTTACATTTCTCATCGTCTTGAAGAGGTTTTTAAAATTGCTGATGTTGTGAGTGTCCTGAAGGATGGTCAACTTGTTGATACAAAACCTATTAAAGAACTTGACCGATCTCAATTGGTTAGGATGATGGTAGGACGTTCATTAGAAGAGGTTTTTCCAGTATCAACTCATCAGCCAGAGGATATTATTCTCGAGGCAAAGAATATTTCAACAGATACCATTCTTAACCAAGTAAGTCTTTATATCCGTAAAGGGGAAATAGTTGGTTTGGCAGGAATGGTGGGTTCCGGAAGAACTGAATTGGCACGAGCTCTTTTTGGTGCAGATATGCTGGCTTCCGGAAGTATATCTCTAAAAGGGAAGCAAATTTTTTTAAACAATCCATCAGATGCAATTAAGAAAAAAGTATCCCTTGTTCCAGAAGATAGAAAACAGCAGGGACTTTTTATCGGATTGCCAATCAGGAATAATATCTCCATGTCCATTTTACGAAACATTTCTCTGTGGGGATTTTTGAACTGGAAGAAAGAAAAAGAGATTGTTGAACTAGCCAGGAAAAAACATTCAATAGCAATGGTATCTGGGAACCAAGAGATTCAATTCCTCAGTGGAGGCAACCAGCAAAAGGTGGTGCTTGCTAAATGGCTTCAAACCAGACCAGAAGTTATCATCATGGATGAACCTACACGAGGTATAGACGTTGGCGCAAAATTCGAAATATATCAACTTATGCGCCAATTGAATAAGGCGGGGATTGCGATACTGATGATTTCATCAGAACTCATAGAAATTCTTGGAATGAGTGATCGAATTCTTGTTATGAAAGAAGGAAGTATAGTTGCTGAGCTTCAATCTTCTGAGACTTCAGAAGAACAAATTATTGAATATGCAACGACAAAATAGATTAGCAACCTGATTATGATTTATTATTAAATCGAAACCTATGAAAAGATCATTTTTTCAGAAACATTCTCTGATTCTTGTTGTTTATGGATTGATTATGATTTTGATGCTCATTGGTACATTCAATTCCGAACGTTTCCTGTCTCTTCGAAATTTAACAAATGTATTTAGACAGGCAGCGTATCTAGGTACTGCTGCTTTGGGTGAAATGTTAGTGATTCTTACAGCTGGAATTGATCTTTCAATAGGTTCCCTGGTCAAACTGTGTGTACTTGTTTCAGCGATCGTAATGGACGGCAATCCAGACAATGTTTGGATTGCCGTATTATTGACTCTTGGAATTGGACTTCTGGTCGGTTTAATCCATGCCTTTTTGATCAATGAACTTAACCTTTCTCCTTTCGTTGTAACTTTTGCATCTCTCTTCATTCTTAAGGGAATTTCCCTAACCATTACAACCAAACCAATTGGTCGGGCAAGTAGGGATTTTCTCATGCTCTACAGCCAGAAATTTTTGGGTGTACCAATCATTATTTATTATTTTATTTTTATTACACTCCTGATAATGTTTCTATTAAGAAAGACAGTGTTTGGAAAACATATTTATGCTATAGGGGGGAACCTTTCAGTAGCAGAGTTATCTGGAATTCAAATTAAAAAAGTACGTTATGGAGTCTATTCGCTATGCAGTGTACTTGCTGCTTCAACAGGTTTGCTCTGGCTGATGCGAATGGGGGTCGGAGATCCGGTGATTGGGAAAGAATTGGAACTGAATGCTATTATTGCCGTAGTAATTGGAGGTACAAGCCTTTTCGGTGGTCGTGGGACTGTTACCGGTGTTATTGGAGGGATACTTCTATTGACATTCACTGACAACCTGTTGGTTGTTCTTGGAGTCAGTCAATTCATTAGTGGGCTTGTCAAAGGAATCATTTTTGTTGCTGCTGTTGCTCTGTATAAACAACAAGACAGGTCTAGGGGAGCACATTCAGGTCCATGAACGACAAAATTTTTTATACAATATTGGGAGGAATACCTAATTTCCGGAAGTAATCCGCAGCCTGATTCACATGTGATTTTCCATTATTAAGAGAAATCTGCAAATGGCCTGGAAGCAGGGCATCAAAATCTAATTCCTCTATTTTAAAAATTGAATCAGCATAAACATCAATTTTACAGTCATGGATGTTTTGAAGCAGGATTTTTCCTCCCCAAAATACCATATCCCCACCGAACAGATATTTCCTTTCTCCTCCGCTTAATAGAAAGCTTAAATGTCCTTCACAATGACCAGGAGTTTCAAAGGTTTCCATAGTTAAACTGCCTATCTGAACTATGTCACCCTCTGAAAGTTCTACATCCACTTCACAAGGCTTCAATGTAAAATCTTCTGGATAGAAGCCGACGGCTTTACCAACATCCAGTGAGGCAGCCTTCTCATCACCATTTCTGATCTGTGTCGCCACAGATTTTGCAGCA
>CAJXDX010000100.1 GCA_913052275.1 uncultured Pseudomonadota bacterium
GCCAGCGTGGTGGCGACTCCCGGTTTACCTTCGGCTTCGGTGTGAGTCGTCAGCTTTAACTGTCAATTACACTGCATTCCCCTTGACGAATTTGAAAACCAGCCCTGCTGTTTTATTAAAGTTCCCAAAAATGGACTCGGTAATATAAATATGAGGCTGGAAAATAGAGGTATCGCTTTGGTGGACGGATAAAGAAGGCCTGCAGGAAGGTTCATCTAAACTATACAGGAAGCCCTCCTAACAAACCATACTCCTGATGTGTTCATCTTAATACAGACCCTGCCGGTTGTCTGGATAAAGGTTTAAGAATATCAGCCGTTTAATCTGCTTAAAAGACAGTTTGCAGTACGCAACAGTCGGGCATCATCATTCTTTGCCCCAACAAGCTGTGTCCCAATAGGCATTCCGTTTTCACCAACGAAAATCGGTATATTAAGTGAGGGTACTCCACAGAAGGTCCAGATGGTGCAAAAAGACGGATCCCCTGTATTGTCCAGTCCTACCGGTGCTTCGCCTGGTACAGATGGAGTGAGGAGGGCATCATATTCATTGAACAGCTCTTCAAGTGTGACGTCCAGAATTGCCTGTTGCGCAATGGCTTTTTGATAAGCAACAGCTGTATAGCTTTTCCCGCGTTCAATCTGTCCACGCAGAGAATCACTTAACAGATCCTTTCCAGTTTCATATTCTTTTTCATAATTGTAAGCTATGTCAGCTTCCATCACTATTTTATGGTGATCAAAAACATGATTGAATGAAGGGGATAGTTCAACTTCCTCAATATTCTCACCCAGCGTTTCACATAGTTCCTGATGTGCCTCCCTGCATATTACATCTGCACGGTCCCAGACTGGTGTTTTTACAAAACCGATTTTTGGAGGCATTGGCGGTTCTTCTGCAGCAACAGATAACAGGAGAGGAGGAGTACGAAGAGTGGTAGAGGGGTCTGTTACGTCATAACCTGCCAGCACTTGTGTCAGCAAGGCCACATCCTCCGTTGTTCTTGCAAATACACCTAACTGGTCGAGCGGTACTGATTGTGTAAGAACTCCGGTACGAGGAATCATTCCGAACGAAGGCTTGAAGCCAAATACACCGCAAAAAGCTGCAGGACGAATTATAGAGCCATTTGTCTGGCTGCCCAGTGCAATCGGCACCATATTAGAAGAGACAGCTGCCGCCGATCCGCTTGACGAACCGCCTGGTGTGCGGTTTGGATCATGGGGGTTTTTTGTTTTTCCAGGGGAATAAGTTGCAAGCTCCGTCGTCACGGTTTTTCCCATGATAACTGCCCCGGCCTGACGCAGGCGGCTTACCACCCATGCATCCTTGAAAGGGACTCGGCCAGCGTGTATAGGTGTTCCCAATTCTGTAGGTATATGGGCTGTGTCAATTATGTCCTTTATACCTGCCGGAATTCCATGCAATGGTCCAATTGGACCGCCATCCTGTCGTATAATATCAAGTTTGCGTGCCTGATCCAGGGCATAGTCGGAATTTAAGTACGACCAGGCTTCTATTGCGCCATCAACCTGTTCTACCCGTTCAAGGCAGGCTTGAACTAATTCTTCGGAAGTTATCTCGCCTTTGCTTATTTTTTCACCCGCCTGGGTGGCCGATAGGTCACTTAGGGACATGAAAGTGGAAATACTTGACTACTTTTTGCGGATGCAGGAATCCCAGAAGTCATAGTAGACAAGTGGCAGAACAGAGATGCATATTACCCAAAATGGAAGACCCCCCCAGAACCCTGCAGCCCCGGAAGAAATGCTCTCAGCCAGTCCGAGAACAAATATGGTAACGATAAATGATCCGAGCAACCCGGAAATTTTTTCATCAAGTGTTTTATTCATAACTTTAGCACTCCAATTTATGAGTTACATGGATATCAAGGAATGTATTTTCCGAACAGTACATCAGGCAGCCACAATGCTATTCCAGGGAACAAATACATAAGGATCATGATCCCAATGACGATGGCGAGGTAGGGCATGATGCCTCTGAAAATATCCATCAGTTCAATTTTGTTCCCTAAAACCCCTTTCAGATAATAGGCAGACATGGCCATAGGTGGAGTCAGGAATGAGGTCTGCAGGTTGAGAGCGACCAGCATCGCGAAGAAATATGGGTTAACCCCAAAGGTAGGAAGCATAGGCAGAAAGATCGGCACGAAAATGATCAGGATTTCCGACCATTCCAGGGGCCAGCCAAGAAGGAAGATGATGATCTGCACCAGGACCAGGAACTGCCAGGGGGCTAGATTAAATCCGAGAATGAAATGCTCTATAATTTCATGACCGCCAAGATAGGAGAATACAGACGCAAAAGTCCACGAGCCGACGAACAGCCAGCATACCATTGCTGTGGCTTTCGCTGTAAGGTAAACCGAGTCCTTGAGCATTGCCCAATCGAAGGAGCCGTATAAATAAGCCAGCACGAGCCCACCAAATGCCCCCATTGCTGCTGCTTCGGCTGGAGTTGCCAAACCTCCCAGAATGGATCCCAGCACCAGCATAATAAGGGCTGTCAAGGGGACGAAGGAGGTCAGTAGTTGCCAGTAGACAACACGTCTGGGAGGAACATCCTCTTCAAGCGGTTTCGGCGCAATAGACGGATTTATCATTACCCGTACTATGACATAGACAATGTATGAGCCCGCCAGCAGAAGCCCGGGGATCATTGCTGCAGCATACAAACGCAACGGAGATAATTCAGCGATGGCACCATAGACAATTAGCATGATGGACGGCGGAATCAGAATTCCAAGCGTACCGCCAGAACAGATTACGCCTGCAGAGAAGCTTTTGTCATAATTAGCCCTGATCATTGCAGGAAAAGCCAGCAGACCCATCAGGGTGACCACTGCACCAACGATACCACTGGCCGTTGAAAACACCGCACAAGTGATCAAGGCGGCAATTGCCATGGACCCGGGTAGATTCCGCGCGGCCATCTGCAGGGAGTAGAAAAGCTTATTGACAATGTTGGCGCGCTCAACAACATAACCCATAAACAGGAACAGCGGAATCGCAACAAGAGTATCATTTTCCATCACTGAATAGGTATTCTGGTTCAGCAGATAGAAAATATTGTTGTTAAGGGCATCGCTGATTGTGCTGATGCTCCCGGCATCATGATAAGCGTAAAATCCAAAGAAAACTCCCATAGCCAACAGGGTGAAGGCAACTGGGAATCCTAACAGCACCATCAAGATGAAGGTCGAAAGCATCAGAAGTGCGACTTCGGGATTTGTCATTAGAGAAAGTACTCAGTTTAAAAAGGGAGGTTTTTGAAAACAGGTTTAATCAATTTTGAGCTCCTTTGCCTGACCAACAAGCAGATCTTCTGTTTCACGGGAATCCTGCTGACGAGACAGCCATTCATTGTTTTTCATCGCAAGATAACAGCGCATGCATTCTGCCACGCCTTGTACAATAAACAACCCTCCTGCCAATGGAATTAGGCTTTTAAAGAAGTAAATCTGTATTCGA
This sequence comes from uncultured Pseudomonadota bacterium, assembly GCA_913052275.1. Taxonomy (GTDB): domain Bacteria; phylum SAR324; class SAR324; order SAR324; family NAC60-12; genus Arctic96AD-7. The sequence continues at coordinate 3,492 of CAJXDX010000100.1, forward strand.
GCCGGACTGTTCCAGCTGACTTCTTTATAACGCCATGAATCTGAGGCAATCTCATAACCGAACCAGAACAGTGCCATCATTCCTGGAAAAAAGAAGAGGATATATAAAATAATATCAACGAGGGCCTGCCAACGCGGTTGAAGGAAACGATAAACCACATCAGCGCGAACATGTGTGTCCTGGGCTAGAGCATAAGGTCCGGCCACAAGGAATAATGCTCCGTACATTTGCACCATCATGTCAAATGCCCATACCGTAGGTGCATTTATGACATAACGAACAAAAACTTCATAGGCCACAGAAAGTGTCAGAATTAAAATGCACCAACCGAATGAGCGTCCAATCCAAATGCTTAATCGTTCTATTGCATGAATAATGGGAATCAAGGATTATTTCTCCTAATTTTTGAACAAACCTGCATATTGAAGGGACAGCACAAAAACTGTCCCTTCATAATTGATTATCCCTGCAAAATCATATCGCAGGAAATCAAATTTGATTAACCGAAGTGATGATTGTACGCAATACCGTAATCAGGCTGATTCAGTAGCAGGTAGTTCATAACCTTCTTGGCATAAGTCTTCTGCGACTTGACCACCTTGGCGAAGAACGGATCTTGTGCGGAAATCCGGTTCACCACCATATCCCACGCCTTCAATTGATCTTTCATGACCGAATCCGGCGTACGGAAAACGTTGACACCATGCTTTTGTTTCAGTTTGATCAGATCATCTGCATAACGGAGGGTGTTGTGCCAATAAAAGTTAGAATTTTCAGCTTCCGAGGCATATTCAAGAATCGCCTGCTGCTCCTTCGAAAGAGAATTAAATTTTCTCGCGTTGAAGGTGACTTCGAAGCATTCCTGGGACTGGTGGAAGCTGGCCAGGTGATAGTGCTTGGAAACATCCTGCATGCCGAAGTCACTGTCGGAAGTCGGGTTGTTGAACTCGGCCGCATCGATCAGGCCGCTCTTCATCGCCGGCTGAATTTCGCCACCCGGCAGCTGAACAACAGACAAGCCCATTTCATTCATAACGTCAGCCGCCAAGCCAACGGTACGGTACTTCAGGCCCTTCATCTGGGAAGATCTACTGATCTGTTCCTTGAACCATCCCAGCGGCTGTGCCGGCATCGGGCTGTTGAAGAAGCTGACCAGGTTAAGTCCCAGGCTGCCCATCAATTCGTTGAACAGGTCCAAGCCGCCACCATAGTGAATCCAGCCGAGCATCTCCTGCGCCGACCATCCGAAGCAGGGGCCGGTTCCGAACAGGGACGCCGCCGGTGACTTGGAATACCAGTACGCAGGCACATAGTGAGCGCCATCAAGGACGCCACGGTGGACGGCATCCTGCATCTGGCTGGTTTTAACAACGGAGTTAACAGATAACAGGTCGATCTTCAGACCACCACCGGCCATTTTGTTGACTCGATCGACATAGCTTTTAGCATTCTCGAGAAAAATGCCTCCGCCCCAGGCAGCCTGAACTTTGAGGACTGTGGCGGCCTTGGGAATATTCGGTACGCCCAAAGTTCCTGCTGCAGCAACACCTGCGACTGCAGCACCCTTCATAAATTTACGGCGTGAAACAACTTCTTTTTTTGATGTTTTTGCATCAACTGATATTTTTTTAGTCATACTTTATCCTCCATTTTTGATTAATTCCGGCGCTTCCTGCCCCTGACCGGATTAGATTTTAAGACACTGAAATGGCCAATCAAACTGCCAATAAAGTGTCTTGAAGGGAGAAAATTTTGATCACTAAGCAGGATCTCCTTCATGACAGGCTTCCTCTAATTCCCCGCAGTATTGTATTTAGAATTATCAATTAGCATATATAATCACAAACAACAACTTGCGAGGGTTGCCATTTATATAAAGAAAGTCATGTGCGGACAATACACAAAAAAAATAGTTAATACAAGCATAAAATTCATATTCTTTACAATGAGCGGTTTCCGGTCTGTATTTATAAAATTTACAATTTAACACATTTTGTGGATTTTTCAGGCAACCCGGTCTCTCGGTGCACGGTTTGAAAAATATGCATCAAGGTTATCAAGAGCCCGAAAACCCATGGCATTTCTGGTTTCAATGGTGGCGCTGCCAATGTGAGGCAGCAAGAATGTGTTAGGTAATTTTGAGATTGTTGGGCTGCCGCCAGGTTCATTGCGGTAAACATCAAGCCCTGCTGAAGCCAGTTTCCCAGAGTTTAATGCGTCTACGAGCGCTTTTTCATCAATCAATGCACCACGTGCAGTATTGACTACAATTGCACCATCAGGAAGCATTGCAATCCGTTCTGCAGTTAACAGATTTATGGTCTCCGGAGTTGCAGGGCAGTTGAGAGACAAGATGTCGCTTACCGGCAGAAGGCTTTCAATAGAGTGGTGATAAATTGCACCATTTTCATTCGCTTCAGGCAGACGTCTGCGGTTGCAATAATGAATTTCCATTTCAAATCCACGTGCCCGTTTTGCCACAATTTGTCCAACTCGCCCCATTCCAATTATGCCTAAGCGTTTCCCTGTAACTGCACTGCCTACCATGAATTCAGGGCTCCATTTATTCCATGACCCTTTCCTCATCATGCGCTCACCTTCACTGGCTCGCCGCGCCGCTCCGAGCATCAGCAAAATTGCAATTTCCGCGGTTGCATCACTGAGTACATCCGGAGTATTTGTCACAATGATTCCCCGTTTTCGAAAAGACTCCAGATCACAATGATCTACCCCAACTGAATAATTGGCTACAATTTTTACACTGTCCGGCAACCTCAGAACCACATCCCCTGTAAAATGTTCTGTATTACAGGTCAGTATTGCCTCAGCTTCCCCTGATAGTTTTATCAAATCATCCGTAGTGTACATGATATCATCAGGATTCAGGTGCACATCGTAATCCCTTTTAAGTCTGTCTTCTACTGCCTTGGGAAGTTTACGAGTGACAAGTACTGTGTGTTTGGAGGTCATAATCACCTTTAAAATCTATGAAATTGATGAACTTTTGCTGATTCTGGATTCCATACAGGAAACTTAAATTAAACACATTAGGCAATAAACACGTATGTAAAAGCGTCTACAAATATTGAGCTATAAAAATGGGTTTGAACAAATGATAGCTGTCAGCTGGATTTGTCACCTCTGTTCACAGGCAGGG
>CAJXDX010000101.1 GCA_913052275.1 uncultured Pseudomonadota bacterium
GTTTGCCTATGGACTTACAGGACATAATGAAATCACAGGGAATGTGCTCAATCCATTAAGTCCGGAACATATAACAGGAGGTTCTTCAAGCGGTCCTGCAGCAGCAGTTTCAGGATATTTGAGTTACGGCTCACTTGGTTCAGATACTGGCGGTTCAATACGATTCCCAGCATCATGCTGTGGACTTGTGGGCATGAAACCGACTTATGGTCTTGTCAGCCGTTATGGAGCGATGCCTCTTTCTTTTTCACTTGACCATATTGGTCCGCTTACAAGAACGGTTACTGACTGTGCCTTGTTAACTCAAATCATATCAGGCCCCGATGAAAATGATCCGACTTCACTAAAGCATCAAAAACAAGATTACCTTGAAAATATCGAATCAGGAATAAATGGAATCAAAATTGGTGTTCCACGCACACATTTTATTGATCAAGTTAATGGTGAGGTATTGAGAGAAATGAAACAAAGTCTGGAAGTATTCAGAAGTCTTGGAGCTCATGTTATGGAAATCGATTTGCCGGAAAGTTTTGATATCAGTAACGAAATGGCCAATATTATCACTGCGGTTGAAGGCAGTTCCGCACATACAAAGTGGTTGAAGGATCGACCTGAAGATTATGGCAGACAAACAAGGAAACGACTGCTGTCAGGTTCAATTATTTCTGCTTCTGATTATCTTGAGGCCATAAAATTACGCAAAGTTATTTTGAAGGAATTTTTGCAGGATGTTTTTGACAAAGTCGACATATTGCACGCACCTGTTGTGCCAATTCCTGTACCAACAATTGCCGAGTCTGACATTCAGGCTAATCCAGGATTTATTGAATTTCTCTTAAATCTGGGACACTGCACACGCCCTTTTGATTACCTTGGTCTACCTGCTGTTTCTGTACCAGCAGGCAAAACTGATAATGGCCTGCCAACCGGATTTCAGTTAGTAGCACCTCCACTTGAGGAAGCAATGCTGTTCAGAGCAGCGCGTGCATATGAAAAAGAAAAACCCTGGGATTTCCAAAACTTTATTGGTGACTGAGCTGATTTAAAAGCAATTTCAATTCTCGTCAAATAACAATATTTCCTTGACATGAACGAAAATTTATGACAATTTTTTCAGCAAAAACAATCTAATCTAGCTTAGTTAAAAAGAGTCTTTAAGATTCAGTTAGTAGTAATTTACAGCTTGCAAATAGTAAAGGGATGTGTAAGTCTCTTTGTAGAAAAATTAATTGATTTTATTGATTTTTTATCAAAAATAAACTAGTAATAGCTCACATGAAAAATGAATAAGGAGAATATCTTATGAAACTTAACATGCGTCATGGAGCATTTGCTCTAATTTTATTAGTTCTTGGTCTTCCAGCTTTTGCCGGTGGTGGTGGTGGAACCAGCTTGATTGAACCCTTAGGTGTAATGCTGCTTGCAGCGGCAGTAGTTGCAATTATATTAAGCTATGCAAAACAGGCCAGCCTGTTCGCATTCATTATTGTTGGGGTGGTGGCAGGCATAGTCGGTGTAAGAACCGTCATTAACACAAATGTGATGACTGCCTTCGTTGATATTGGTATTACGCTTCTGCTCTTTATGGCAGGAATGGAGGTTGATATTCCAGGTTTAATCAAACGCTGGAAACTGCTTTTGATCAACGGATTCGGACAAATTATTGGTTTATTTATTATCAGTTTAGGTCTTGGAGCGTTGTATGTCGGTATTGACGCAACGTACATGACCGATGCAGGTCTTTCTGCAGATAATGCCATGCCCGCACTGATATATTTTGCGCTTTGTCTAACTTTATCATCCACCATCCTGGTAATCGGCACATTAAAAAGTACAGGGCAGATTTCAGAAGAACATGGTCAGGTCGCTCTTGGTTTAATGGTTCTGCAGGATATAGTTGCTGTTGTGGCACTGGCCATTCTGGCAACTCTGAAGCCACCTGAGCCAGGAATAGCGCCTCCAAACCTGGGAATAGAAGTTGCCATGATTTTCGGAAAAATGATCGCACTGGCAATAGTACTTTATTTTGTAACGAAACACATACTAAATCCTCTATTTAAATTTTTCGCTCAATCAGGTGAAATGCTTTTCATCGGCACTCTGGGTTACGGAATGGGAGTTGCCGCACTTTGTGAAGTTATTCACTTTTCTTCAGGAATCGGAGCTTTCTTTGCCGGTGCAACACTTGCTGCCCTCCCATACAGGCATGAGATTGAGGATAAAGTTGAACCTTTGAAGGCTTTCGGGGTCATACTCTTTTTCATGGGTCTTGGATTTGATATTTCTGAATTGACACCTGATCAGATGCTTGGCGGACTGGCTGAAGGTCTGATACTGGCTGTCTTGGTCGTTGTTCTGACAATTCCTTTGATGCTTCTGCTTGGATACTTAAGCAGGTTGAACTCTAAACCTGCGTTCCTGATGGGAGCAATCATAAATCAAAGTTCAGAGTTTTCACTGATGCTGGCTGTTCTATGTTTGCAATACAAGATTTTTGATCCTCACATTTTCATTGTGGTGACACTGGTTGTCTTGATCTCATTCTTCCTTTCTTCATTAGGACATCAATCTCTTGATGCTTTCTATGGAGTATTCTCGAATGTTCTTAGTTTTATGGATGGCCGTACAACTACTGCAGAGGACGAGGAGTCTGATGATATCAAGCTAGATGGGCATGTTGTTATCATGGAATATAATGAACTGGCAATTGAGATAGCAGACTTTTATGCACAACGCGGTGAACAAGTTTTGCTGCTCGATCTTGATCCGCATATCATAGAATATTTTGAAAAGCAACACGGACACAGCAACATACATGCCCACTACTCAAATATGGCCGATCCGGATGTATGGGAAAATCTTGCATTTAACAAGGCAAAGGTAGTGATTTCATGCATAGATGGAGGTCAGGAAGCAGAATTGGCGATTTCCCGCTGGCTCAAAAAAGAAGCTCCCGAAGTTCCGTTTCTTGCAGCTACTTCATCACATGAGGAAACACTGGAATTGTATGGAGCTGGAGCACGTTATGTTATTCAAACTGAGTATCTGGCTGCAAAAGCTTTCCGTAATATTTTTGAAACGGAAGAAACAAAACCACGAATTGAAGCTTTCCGCGAAATTGGAGAAAACCATTTTTCAGAAACCAAGAAATTACAAGAAGGACTTGGCGAAACATTTGCTAATGTTTGATACTGCTTAACACCAGATGAAGAGGTTTCATGTCTAAATCACTTATCTACAGACTCCCCTTATTATTAGCTGTAGGACTTTTTGCTTCTATGCCTGCCTATGCCGGCGGAGGGGGATGGTTCATCAAACCGCTGGGTTTGATGCTGGGGGGTGCAATGATCCTGACAATTTTACTCACAAGACTCAAACAGACAAATATACTGTCTTTTGTGATAATGGGCTACATAATGGCCAGCGTTGCGGGGCTTCCGGAAACATCGCTGGACCAGCTGGATCAGCATTATAGCGGTATAAGGGCCATACTTTCTGGCTTTCAGCAAATTGGTTTAGTTTTGATTCTTTTCATGGCTGGCCTGCAATTCAACCTGATAGACATAACTAAGCGTTTCAAATTAATCCTTGTCAATGGCGTTGGTTATTTAGGCCTAGGCCTGCTGCTCTTTTTCTGGGCCGCAGCTCAATTTGCAGGAACAGAAGGCTTTAGTGAAAGCATCTATTTTGCCCTTTGCCTTGCTGTCCCATCCAGCATCCTGGTTGCTGCTGCTTTGGAAAATAGTGGGACTGAAGAATCACTGCAAGGACAGATTTCAACAGGTATTGCAGTAGTTAGTTCCCTTTGTGCAATAGTTTTCATAGCCAAATTAAGTGCGACAGGTGTTGTAAGCCAAATTTCTGATTCCTCAACTTTCTTCTCCGGGGCTGACAATTTTATGGAATTCAACCTGTGGATGACAGAAAGATTGGTTTTCTTGGTAGTTATTTTAATGATCCTGTCAAAACTTGTTCTAGAGCCAGTTGTACGTTATTTATTGCGTTCCTCGGAACTGTTGTTTGTCAGCGCGCTGGGATATTGCATGGGTATTGCGGCAATTTGCGGTTATATTGGAATTTCACCAGAAGCTGGGGCTTTCTTTGCAGGAATTTCTGTAGGAAACCTGCCGTACAGGCTTGACATTGAAGACAAAGTTGGTCCACTGAAATTATTCGGACAAATATTATTTTTCCTGACAGTAGGAGTTGAAATAGCAACAATTCAGGCCGAAAACTTTTCAAGCAATTTAGGAGCAATCATTCCGCTCTTGCTTTTAGTTGTTCTCATCAAACCCTTCTTTTTAATAATTACCGGTTATGCATCAAAGCTCAAAGGAAGGACAGCCTTTTTAATAGGTACGACTGTAAATCAGTCATCAGCTATTTCAATCATTGTTGCACTTTTGGCCTGGAAATATAATGTTTTCAACGATCGTCTCTTTGCAATTTTGATTGCAGTGATTCTTGCTTCACTTGTTCTCTCTTCAATGGGACACGCAATTCAACCTGCTTTATACCAAACCTTTAAATGGCTTGTAGGTGTACTGAACCGTAATATTTCCGCATTAGACCTGGAAAACTCAAGACAAGTAGTATTGAAAAATCATGTAGTATTGCTTGGATTCAATGAAATTGCTCAGGAGATTAGCGAATTTTTTGATGACCAGTTAACACCTGAACGTGTTTTGTTGATAGACTGTGATCCTGATATCATTAAACATTTTGAGGAAAGAAAGGATTCTAACGTGGATCCCGTATACGCAGATCCTGCTGATCCTAAAGTATGGCAAGAGTATAAACTCAGTGAGGCAAAAGTTGTTGTTTCATGTATGGGCAGTGACTTGGAGGCAGACATTGAACTTGCGGGTTACATCAAAAGAACTTCCCCTGATTTGCCTTTCCTTGCTGTAACAACTTCACACGAGGATTCTCTTAAACTTTATGAGAGCGGAGTCCGTTATGTTGTTCAAACTGAACAGCTGGCTTCAAAAACTTTCAGAAGTGTTTTTTCGGAAGAAATTGACAAGCCTGTAACAGAGTCTTTTCTTGAGAAAGGAAGCAGTCATTGGAAGGATACACGATCTATCAGAGATGAGTTAGGAGAAATATTTAAACTGGTCTGAAATTACTTCAAGAATCAGTATAAATATAATTTACGGAAGACTAACCTATTCAGAATCTTGCCCTTACATTTGGAGCACGGAGCTGGTTCGCCCTGAACTGTTCAACTCTCTTGTGGCCAAGTTTGATCAGTGTCTCGATCTGGGATTCAGGTATCGTCATTGATCTAGCAATTTCCCTCAATAAACTCTCTTCCCTTTCATCAAAGTTCCTGTCCACAGTTGCTATATTCAACAGGCTTTCCAGCATGTGGTCCTGGTCTTCTTTGCTGAATTCTATAGGTTCTATAGGAGGTGTCTGCCAGCGTAAAATGTATTCCTCAAGCTGCTGAATTTTTTGGTTATCTTTCAGCATTCGAATGGCCGAGTGCAGGAATGAACGTTCATGCAGATCTATATGCTCATCTGCCATTACCATGGCTACCACAGCGCTTGCAAACCAAAAGAGTTGATCATCAGACATACGGCTTATTAATTCACTATCAAACTCTGGAACTTCTCGATCATCAGTATTCATTTTGATCTTTTGCAGGGCCCTGGTGCTTTTTAAAGCTTTGCGTGCATTTTCATTACCAGATTTTGCTGCTTCACGGAACCAGTGATATGATTCATCCAGATTTCTCGGAACACCTTTGCCATTATAATTCATCAGGCCCAGATTGTATTTTGCCCTGGTATGATTCTGAATTGCCGCCTGGTGAAAACACTGATATGCTTCCTCATAGTTTTCATCTTGTTTAACCATCTTCAATCCTCTTCGGAACAATTCCTCTGCTTCAGCAGAAGGTTTGATTTCTTCACCTGAGAAATCTGAATTATCAAAATAATCCTGCTCATCTCCAATTTGATTTGACTGAGTTGACGCAGGCGCGATATAAATCAGTCGATCACCTGGATTTACCTGCAGATCCGGATGAGGATTGACTAACAGCTTGTGTGTCTGACCGCGAATAAGTCCAACAGCCAGTTCCTCATCTTTTTCCTTCATAGCCAAGATAGTTGACATCCAGCTTGATGATTCCCATTCCTGACTTAACTGGCGTACATGCAGACTCTGCGTTGTGGATTCTTCCAAAATAATTTCCTCAATCAGTGTCCCCAATCCTGGATTTAGTGCTGATTGGGACAAAATAGGTGCTATCATCTCTTCAGGGTCCATACAAAAATCACAACCCACTTTAAACAATTGTTGATCAAAATCTTCTTTATGATAGGTTGCAATTGTAAATACCTCTCCATCAGTTGCCTCCTCCAGACGTAAAACTGACATAAGATTTTGGCCGTCATCTGCATGATCAATTAATGCTACTTTAGCCTCAGTCGATCTGGCCTGCTGAAATGATATCTCCGAGTTGGAATCACCTTCAATCCATTCAATATCCAGATTCCCGGGCATTTCATCCAATATTGGAGTATTTGTTAAAACAACAATTTTTTCCTGCTGATTCCT
>CAJXDX010000102.1 GCA_913052275.1 uncultured Pseudomonadota bacterium
CCACAAATTTAAGATAGAATCAACTTACCCCTTTCAAAACCTTCCCGTAATTGTTCCCGATTGTATTCAAGTTCGACCTTGATCTATTTTCAGATAACTGTAAACTTTTCTCAACTGAATGTTTGTTTTCTTAGTTCTAAGTTGCCGAGAACCTATATCAGAGGGTTTAGAGCTGTGTGAAGATCACTCAATCAACCGGTGTGTATTAAAACATAACTTTTAGATACTGAATGTTTCTTAAAGGCAACATCAAAAATTATTATCCAGTTAAGGAGTACTCATGCCAAGTTTTGTGATAACTGATAAATGTGACGGATGCCAAGGACAGGATAAAACTGCCTGTATGTACATTTGTCCTCATGATTTGATGGCCCTGAAAAAAGTGGTCGATAAAGATACCAACGAAGTCAAGATGAAGGGTGTCAACCAGGAACCTGTACAGTGCTGGGAGTGTTACAGCTGTGTTAAAATCTGTCCCACGCAGGCTATCGAAATTCGCTGTTATGCCGATTTTGCTCCGCTTGGAGGTTCAGTCTTTCCAATGCCTGGATCTGACACCATCATGTGGACCATCAAATTCCGGAACGGCGAGATTAAGCGTTTTAAATTCCCCACCCGTACAGTCAATCCCGGAGAAGTGGATATTTTTGCAGGAGAAGGTGAAGCACAGGCAGATATTTCAAGAGTCAAAGAACAGGGATTTTTCACTCACCAGTCTAAAGAGAGAGCACTTCCTGTGCCCGCATAATCAGTGCCTACCATTCAAAGAAATTTTTTAAACAACAGAGGATAACTTGGAACCTAAAGTAAACAATTTTGAATTTTCCGAAAAACCGGAAATAGCTGTACATGAAACGGATATCCTGCTCATTGGGGGTGGAATGGCTGCCTGCGGTTCTGCTTTCGAGGCTGATCGCTGGGCAACTCCACAGGGATTGAGAATCACTATGGTTGACAAAGCTGCAACAGACCGCAGCGGTGCTGTAGCCATGGGTCTTTCCGCAATCAATACCTATGTCGGTCAGGAAAACACACCGGAGGATTATGTCCGCTATGTGAGAAACGATCTTATGGGCATTATCAGGGAGGATCTTGTGTTTGACCTTGGTAGGCTGGTTGACGACTCTGTCCATCTTTTCGAGGACTGGGGACTGCCGATCTGGAAAACAGATGAAGAAGGACGTTCAGTTGATGGGCATACATCAAAGAAAAATGAAATGCCTTCCTTAAGAGACGGAGGTAAGCCGGTTCGTTCAGGAAGATGGCAGGTAATGATCAACGGTGAATCATACAAAAAGGTGATAGCCGAAGCAGCAAAATCTGCACTTGCGAACAACCGCAAGCACACAGGAGTAGATCAAAATCATTTTGAACGAGTTTTCATAGTCAAGCTGCTGAGTGACAAGGACGATCCCACAAGAATCGCCGGAGCAGCCGGATTCAGCGTCAGAGAGAAAAAACTCTATGTCTTTAAGTGCAAGACAGCACTGCTTGCTGCAGGTGGATGCGTTAACGTTTTTAAAACACGCGCTACAGGAGAAGGACAAGGCAGGGCCTGGTTCCCTGTCTGGAACAGTGGTTCCACCTATGCCATGGCAGCAGAAATCGGTGCGGAGTTGACAATGATGGAAAACAGGTTTGTACCGGCTCGATTCAAAGATGGTTATGGACCGGTAGGTGCTTGGTTCCTTCTTTTCAAAGCAAAAGCTACAAACGCACTAGGGGAGGATTATCAAGAAAAAAATAAGGAAGAAAGCAGGAAACTGTATGGCGACTATGTTGACTCGATGGGAACCTGCATGCGCAACCACATGATGATGATTGATATGAAAGCTGGATTGGGTCCCATAAAAATTCATACTGACGTTGCTTTGCAGAAACTCTCTGAAACCATGTCCAAAAAGGAAATCAGGCATCTGGAGTCCGAGGCGTGGGAAGATTTCCTAGACATGACTATCACCCAGGCAGGCGTCTGGGCCGCAAACAATATGGCACCGGAAAAAGTCCCCTCAGAACTTATGCCCTCAGAGCCTTATCTGCTAGGATCTCATGCAGGCTGTGCTGGATTATGGACCAGCGGACCAGGGGATTTTGGGCCGGAAGAGTGGCACTGGGGTTATAACCGAATGACCACTGTAGACGGTTTGTTTACTGCTGGGGATGGTGTTGGAGCGTCCGGACACAAGTTTTCATCAGGTTCCCATACTGAAGGAAGAATTGCAGGCAAAATGATGACTGCCTATTGTCTGGACCACAAGGACCAGACAGTGGATTACGCAGAGGATCCTGAAGAACTTGCAAAAGAGATCTTCATGCCCATGGAAACCTGGGGAAAACACAGCGGATATACCACAGACCCTGACATTAATCCGCATTATATTCGCCCAGCCATGCTTCAGCAGAGGCTGCAGAAACTTATGGACGAATACGTCGGTGGTGTTGGTACATGGTATATGACCAGTAAATACATGCTTGAAGAAGGTTTCTATTACATGGAAATGCTCAAGGAAGACTCATACCACATGTGTGCAGAAAACCTGCATGAGCTACTGCGAGCGTGGGAAAACTTTCACCGTATTCTCGCCGGAGAAGCCCATGCCAGGCACATACATTTCCGTGAAGAAACAAGATATCCCGGATACTATTACCGCGGTGACCATATGGCAATAGACGATGAAAACTGGAAATGTTTTGTCAATTCCACATATGACAAGGCAACTGGTGAATGGAAAATTTTCAAAAAGGATTATCAGCAGCTTGTCGCCTGATTTTTTGTGAACAGGATAAGCTTCAACTTCTTCAGTTTCTTTCTGAACTGTTTTTCGCTAATTCCCGTAATTCATTTTCATTCCAATACCCAAGTTCGTAATTTCCGGGGAAATGTTCATCAGAATATTTCTGTTTTGTATTTCTAAGTAAAAGATCAGGAATATGTCCTTAATTATTTATAAAACTAATTTTGATTCAGCTGCAATTTGATTAAAGAGCACGGAAAAATACTTGTAATTGGTGGTGGAATAAGCGGCATTACAACTGCACTTGAAGCTTCGGAAATTGGCCAAGATGTGGTCCTGGTTGAAAAGTCGCCAACTCTGGGAGGCAGGGTTTCCGGGTTCCATCAGTATTTCCCCAAATTATGTCCTCCTACCTGTGGCCTGGAAATTAATTACAGACGTCTGCGGGCAAATCCGCATATTCAAATCCACACAAATTCAGAAGTCCTTTCTCTATCCGGAGACGCAGGAAATTTCAAAGTCAAGATCCGCAAGAATCCCACCTTTGTAAATGAGAAATGTGTGGCATGCGATCACTGCACGGCAGTCTGTCCCTCTGAGCGCAGCAATGATTTCAATGAAGGAATGAACAAAACAAAAGCAATTTTCCTCCCCAACAATATGGCATATCCGCCCAGGTATGTTGTTGACCGCCCTGCCTGCGAACCTGGATGCTCCAAATGTGTGGAAGCCTGCAAATACGGAGCAATTGATCTTGACATGCAGGTCGAGGAAATTGAAATTCAGGTGGCTTCAGTAGTAATTGCCACAGGCTGGAAACCCTATGATGCTAAGAAGCTCAAGAATATGGGGTTTTCCAGTGTCCCGAATGTCATAAACAACATCATGATGGAACGCATCTCTTCTGTAAGTGGCCCCACCAAGGGCAAGATACTGCGTCCCTCTGACCAGAAACCGGTGGAAAGTATAGCATTTGTTCAGTGCGCTGGATCAAGAGATGAAAATCATCTGCCTTACTGTTCTTCAATATGCTGCCTTGGTTCCCTGAAACATGCCAATTATGTGATGGAACAAAATCCGGACGCTAAAATTTATATTTTTTACATCGATATACGTACTCCGGGAAAGTACGAAGATTTTGTGGTAAAAGTGCAGGCAAAACCAAATGTGAACATGATCAAAGGCAAAGTTGCAAAAATCACTGCCGGAGAAAATGGTGGAGTTTTAGTTGAAGCAGAAAACATTCTCAACCTGGAAAAAGTTCGGCTTGATGTGGACATGGTGGTACTTGCGACAGGAATGGAACCGAACCTCAAAGGACAGGAACGTATTGCAGGAATAGAACTGGATGAAAATGGGTTTGTTCCCATGGAATTGCAGCAGCAGGGTATATTTTCAACTGGTGTGGCCAAATGGCCGGCAGATGTCAACAGTTCCATCCAGGATTCGACTGGGGCTGCATTGAAGGCAATTCAAACCAGCATCGGAAATTGAACAATGGATAGCAAGACTGGCGTTTATATTTGTTCCGGGTGTGACATTGATCAGGCGATGGATGTGGAAGAGCTTGCCAAAGTAGCTACCAAAGAATGTAAAGTCCCTGTCAGCAAGACGCATCCTGTCCTCTGCAGTGAAGACGGTGTGAAGCTTTTAAAGGAGGACCGGGAAAAAGAGGGTGTAAACCGATTTATGATTGCAGCCTGCTCACAGCGTTTTCATGAAACAACTTTTGACATGGGTGAAGAAAATATAGTGGTGCGCGCGCCAATCCGGGAGTATGTTGCATGGACACAAAAAACTAGAGACGAATCAGGAGAGGTTGATGAGGACACGCAGCTTGCAGGCGAGGAATACATTCAAATGTACACTGCCAAGCTCAAAAAACATGGTATTCCGCAGCCCTTTGAACAGGACACCTCAAAAAAACTTCTCGTGATTGGCGGAGGAGTAAGCGGAATGACTGCCGCAACAGAAGCTGCGAATGCCGGATATTCAGTGGATCTGGTGGAAAAAAAGGGGCATTTGGGTGGCTTCTGCCTGGATGAACACAAGTTGATTCCTTCCAGGGCTCCATTCAGTGAACCCGAAATTAATTATGTTTCAGCCATAGTTTCAACGGTTGAGGAAAACAAACTTATCAAAGTTCACACCTCTTCATTCGTGAATTCCATTTCCGGACAGCCGGGGGAATTTCAGGTTAAACTGAACCAGCAAGGCAAAACAGAAAAATTCAAGTGCGGCGCTGTGATCATGGCAACAGGGTCTCAACCGTATGATACTGCAAAACTTTCTCATTTGGGCATAAATTATGACAATGTGGTCAGCAGTGCAGAATTTGAGCAGATGGCAAAATCCGAAAACATCCTGCGTAAAGACGGTACACCTGCCCTGAACGTGGGCTTCATTCAATGTGCCGGTTCCAGGACTCCGGATCATCTCCCCTATTGTTCCGGAACCTGCTGCATGGATTCACTCAAGCAGGCCGCCTATATCAGGGAACAGAATCCTGAGGCAAAGGCACACATAATTTACCGAGATATACGTACCCCTGGACTTTACGAAAATTTTTACCGCAGCCGTCAGGATGATCCAGGAGTATTCCTGACACAGGGAGATGTAGTCGGTGTAAAGGAAACGACAGATAAGAAAATTGCCGTTGAAGTGGATAATACTCTTTTTGGAGAACCAGTGAACTTTGAAATGGACTTGCTGGTGTTGGCGGTGGGACAGGTGCCTTCCACACTGAGCGGTGAATCTGCCCTGAATCTTGAATACCGCCAAGGCCCGGACCTGCCGGAACTGAAATACGGATATCCTGATTCGCACTTTATCTGTTTTCCTTATGAAACACGACGAACAGGAATTTATGCTGTTGGTTCCGTACGGCAGCCGATGGATATTAATGACGCCAAGCTTGATGCCACTGGAGCAGCAATGAAGGCTATTCAGTCCATGGAACTCACTGATCAGGGAAAAACTGTTCATCCGCGTGTGGGAGACCAGACTTTTCCCGAATTCGCGCTTGACCGCTGTACTTCATGCAAGCGCTGCACAGAGGAGTGTCCGTTTGGGGTATTGGAAGAAGATGAAAAAGGGACTCCTTTCCCAAATGCGGCTCGCTGCAGGAGTTGCGGTGTATGTATGGGATCATGTCCGGTTCAAATCATTTCATTCAAGGATTCCAGTCCTACTATTTTTAAGGAAATGATGACCAGCTTTGAGATGCCAGATGAATTTGATGAAAAACCCAGGATCTTGATTTTTGCCTGTGAGAACGATGCCCTTCCTGTTTTTGACATGGCAGCCATGAATCGTTTGAAAATAAACACAAACGTGAGGATCATGCCAATGCGCTGTCTTGGAGGACTAAATTTAATTTATGTCACTGATGCTTTGTCATATGGATACGACGGAATCATGTTTATGGGGTGTGCTTATGGTGATGATTATCAGTGCCACTTTGTCAATGGAAGTGAGTTGGCTCACACTCGTTTGGGTAAAGTACAGGAAACCATTGGACGGCTGAATTTAGAATCGGAGCGAGTCAGGCAATACGCAATCAGCATGAATGACTATGAACGCCTGCCCAAAATAATTGATGATTTTGTGGAGGAACTGGAAGATTTCGGACCGAATCCGTTCAAGGGAATGTGATTTTCACCTTTGAATATGAAATTTAAATGGTTGTATTTTCCTCGTATGGAACGAATTAAAATAAGAAAAATAAGATGACAGGACGAGTAACAATTGATGCGGACCTGAA
>CAJXDX010000103.1 GCA_913052275.1 uncultured Pseudomonadota bacterium
ACAGTCTTATTATAAATCACCCCACAAAAACTGCAATATCGAGACAGCACTCATTGCGGCAGTTTCGGACCTCAGGATCCTGGGGCCAAGATATACCGGGCGCATTCCTGAGCGAAGGGACAACTTAATTTCATCCTGGTGAAACCCTCCTTCCGGACCAATCAGCACGCGATGATGTTTAATTATATCGTCTCCGGAACTGCTTAGCATTTTCCATGAAACAGCATCGGCTGCCTCAGGAACAAGCATCCATGAGTTCGGGCATTCCGGAAGTGTTTCAAGAGCAGCAGATATATCAGGGTGAAAATGTATTTCAGGAGGAAATTGCCTTCCGCACTGTTTTGATGCCTCTGAAACTATGCGCTGCCAGCGTTTAAGATGGTGCTGCTTTTCAGAAGCATGAAATGTTTTTGGAGAATGCATTCCGCAAAACATATCCAGCCGGCTCACGCCAAGTTCAGTCGTTTTCTGCAGGATAAAGTCAAGGGCCTTTTGTTTGGGCAGTGCCTGCAGTATTTCAATACGCAGCGATGAAGGAGGAGGAATCGCGGTCGGTTTATGCGGAGTAAATATCAGGCTGTTGCGGTCAAAACTTTTCAGTATTGCCTCAAATCGCTGACCTTCCTGATCCTGTATCAGGAAACTGTCGCCAGGACGCAGGCGGCGGGATTTTGTGATGTGACTGGATTCCTCACCTTTGAGTTCGTACTGCTTGCCGAGATTCAGTACTCCATCAAAAATGAAATACGACATTATTTGTGATCAGGAATATTTGAATGTAAGCTTATCCTTTTTAAGGCCAATGCTGACTTCCCCTCCTTTTTCCAGTTTTCCAAACAGGACTTCATCCGCCAGTACTGTTTCAATTTCCCGCTGGATTGTACGGGCCATCGGGCGGGCGCCAAAAACAGGATCGTAGCCTTTTTTAGCCAGCCAGCTTTTTGCGGTGTCAGTCACATTTATGACAACTTTCTGCTGCTGCAGCTTCACTTCCAGTTCCACAAGCAGTTTCTCAACAACCATAAGAACCACATCTTTCGGAAGTCCGGCAAAAGTAATGATACTGTCAAGACGGTTACGGAATTCCGGACTGAAGGTTTTTTCAATTGCTTTCTTTGAAGGAGCTTTTGGCGTGCTTTCGCCAAATCCTATCGTGGTTGAGCTCATCTCCTTCGCACCGACATTGGAAGTCATAATCAGCACAACATTGCGGAAATCAGCTTCACGCCCGTTATTGTCCGTCAGGGTAGCATGATCCATCACCTGCAGCAGGATATTGAAAATATCAGGATGGGCTTTTTCAATTTCATCCAGCAGCACCACGCAATGCGGATTTTTTCGCACTGCGTCTGTCAGGAGTCCGCCTTGGTCAAATCCAACATATCCTGGAGGTGCGCCGATCAGGCGGGAAACGGTGTGTTTCTCCATGTATTCACTCATGTCGAATCTTTTGAAACTGATTCCCATAATGAAGGCAAGTTGTTTTGCGAGCTCAGTTTTCCCCACTCCTGTGGGTCCGGTGAAAAGAAAAGAGCCAATCGGGTGATCCGGCATGTGCAGACCGGCACGTGATCGCTTGATGCACTGAACCAAGGTCTTGATTGCCTTTTCCTGTCCAAATACCTGCAGCGTCAGTTCTTTTTCCAGTTCACGCAGCTTATCCTTGTCGGTGGTGTTCATGCGTTCAATCGGCACCCTAGCTATGCTGGCAATCACTTTTTCAACATCCGGAATTCCCACGGTTTTCCGCTTTGACCCAGTACGCAGCCTCACCAGTGAACCGGCTTCATCGATCACGTCAATTGCCTTGTCAGGCAAAAAACGCTCATTGATGTATTTTTCTGAAAGTTCGGCCGCAGTTTTCAGTGAACTGCTTGTGTAACGCAGCTGGTGGTGCTTTTCGTAGCGTGACTTGAGACCCTTCAGTATCTTGATCGTTTCCTCCAAAGTAGGTTCGGTGATGTCTATTTTCTGGAAACGGCGTGAAAGCGCACGATCTTTCTCAAATATCTTTTTGTATTCATCATAAGTTGTGGAGCCGATGCATCGTATTTCGCCCTTGGCAAGTGCCGGTTTGAGCAGGTTTGAAATATCCATCGAGCCACCGCTGGTGGCGCCTGCTCCAATGATGGTGTGGATTTCATCAATGAAAAGGATTGTACCGGGACTTTTTTCTAGCGCTTTCAACACGGCCTTTATGCGCTGTTCAAAATCTCCGCGGAACTTGGTCCCGGCCAATAATGCGCCGATATCAAGAGCGTAGACTTCTGTTTCGAGCAGCATATCCGGCACTTCGCCGTTAGCAATCTGCAGGGCAAGCCCTTCTGCCACAGCGGTTTTTCCAACTCCAGGATCACCAACATAAATCGGGTTATTCTTGCGACGCCTGCACAGGATCTGCATGGTGCGGTTGATCTCATTTTCACGTCCAATCAGCGGATCAATGCGCTTTTCCTGGGCCAGCTGGGTCAGGTTCTGTGTGTAGAGTTTAAGTGGATTCTGTTCGATGCGTGAGTGTTCGCCTTCCTCCTCATCCTCCTCTTCAAGTCCATCATAATCATGTCCGTTCCCTTCCTCATCTTCCACTGGAACCTTGGCAATACCGTGTGAAATATAATTCAGTAAATCCAGCCGGGTTATGTCCTGTTTCTGCAGAAAATAGGAGGCATAGGACTGTGATTCACGGTGAATTGCCACCAGCACATCGCCAACATCTGCCGAGGCTTTTCCGGAACTGTTGACATGCATCATTGCAAGATGCAGCACTCGCTGCACAGAACGTGTCTGGCGCGGAAGCTTGTTTTCATCAACTTCTTCCTGCTGGGAGAAAAAGTCCTCCAGGTCCTGCTTGATTATGTTTGTGTCGCCTCCGCAGCTGCGGATAACATTAACTCCTGCATCGTTATGCAGCAGTGCATATAGAATGTGTTCAACACATAAATATTCATGCCGACGGTCAATCGCCTCACTTTGGGCCGACATCAAACACATTTCCAAATCTTTTGTAAACATAACCGTGACTCAGTTTTCTTCCATTGTTGCCAGCAGAGGGAATTCATATTGTTCTGCCAGGCTGTGCACTGTTTCCACTTTTGTTTCTGCCACCTCATAGCTGTACGAACCGCATACCCCAATCCCGTTTTTATGGACATGTAGCATGATGCGAGTTGCTTCGGAAAGGCTTTTGCTGAATACTGTTTCCAGTACAAATACTACAAACTCCATTGTGGTATAGTTGTCGTTATGAAGCAGTACTTTATAACTCTGCGGAGGTTTGAGTTTTTTTCGTGATTTGGTTTTTACCTGTTCATCATATTCAATATCACTCATATCTCTTACCTCTTGAACAAGCCAAGTTCGTCGAACAAAATCCTTTCTTAATTATCAGATTCTTTAAATTGCTTTTAACTCAGATTCCCAACTTAAGACTAAATATTTACTCAGTCAGTCAGTATTTGCAAAACTTTTCTCTAGCTTGCTTTCACTCTTTCTTCCTGCACGGAATCAGCATCCTTCAAAAAGACCCTGCTTCGTGGAGGTATGCTATGCGTCAGCCAGACATTTCCGCCTATAATCGATCCTTCTCCAACCACCACGTCTCCAAGTATCGTTGCCCCGGCATATACGATCACGTTGTTCTCAATTGTCGGATGACGTTTTAAGTCAGGGTTAGCCAAGGAATGCTGCGGACTTAGCGCGCCTAATGTAACGCCCTGGTAAAGCCGGACCTGATCCTTGATAATCGCAGTTTCACCAATCACAATCCCTGTGCCGTGATCAATCATCAGGCCCCTGCCTATTGAGACACCGGGATGAATGTCAATACCAGTTTTAGAATGAATGTGCTCAGTCATTATTCGCGGGATCAGTGGCACGCCTCTTTGGTGCAAAAAATGCGCAATTCTGAAAACACTTACTGCCTGAAGTCCGGGATATGCCAGTACAATTTCACGCTTGCTCACGGAAGCAGGATCTCCACGGAGAATTGCCTCCACATCCTCTGACAGCACTTCACGCAGTGTCGGAAGGTATTCCAGGAATTCATACGCAATGCTTTCTACCTGCTCTCCAAATTCCGGGTTTTCCTGGCAGCGCTCTCCCTCCAGGGAAGCTTTCCAGCAGAGTACAAGTTCAATGGCTTCCTTAAGGCGGTAGAAAATGGATACAGTCTTTTGTCCAATCAGGTGAGGTAAATTAAGATTGTCAAAGGACTCCTGGCGGATCAGTCCCGGAAAAAGCAGCACCTGTATTTCTTCGGTTAAGTTGATAATGCTTTCCTTTGCCGGAATATGCATATCACCGATATGCTCTATATCCGGATGTTCCTTGTATGACACCATCAATGCGTCAATCGCCTTTTGCAGCCGTTTTCCCTGATCTGTAGACATCTTGTGTTTCTCTGTTTATCAGTGTTGTCAATAATTTACAGTTTTATAAAAATTATCCGGGATTGAGTTGCCCGAAACTTACTGATATGCTTTCAACGTATCTCATAATTCAGCGCTGAAGTCAAATGCAAAACTATAAAAAACAATTTGCAGAATTCCTTGTGAGCGCAGATGCACTTCAGTTCGGGGAGTTCACATTGAAGAGCGGGCGAGTCTCACCCTACTTTTTCAACTCCTCAAAATTTAACACCGGACCGCTGATCGAGAAACTTGGGCAATACTATGCTTCCGCGATCCAGCAGCATGCTCCGGGCTGCAGCCTGGTTTTTGGTCCTGCCTACAAGGGAATTCCTTTATGTGTAACTGTGGCGACAGCGCTTTCAAAAAAACTAAACCGGAATATTGGTTATTGCTTTAATCGTAAAGAAATTAAAACACATGGCGATCAGGGAACTCTTGTAGGTCAGCTTCCACAACCGGGTGATATGGTAGTCATGGTTGATGACGTGTTCACTGATGGACATACCAAAATCGAGTCGGTGGCCCTGGTTCGAGAACTCTGCAAGATTGAATTTACCGGTGTAATGGTAGCGCTGGACCGGATGGAAAGCAGTTCCCGTGGTGAGGACGCAATCGCTGAATTTCAGCTTAAAACAGGAGTTCCCGTCTGGTCAATAATCACCATCCGAGAGGTATGCCTTTATCTGAAAAACAGGATTGTAAACGGCAATGTAGCGCTGGATGAGACCATTTACCAGGAAATAGAACGATATCTCGAAGAACACAGTATCCGCTGAATGCAATCAATATGACAACAAAGTCAAAAAGTTCGTGCTGCTGTGTTTTTCAGTCAGAACACAAAAACCTGTACATCAACAAGCTTGATCCTGCACTCTATAACAGGACACGCATCATTAAAAAATTAAAATCTGCATCCTGATGTTTGAAAAAAGAAGGGTGACATTTTTGTCAAACTGAACTGCATTTATAACACATTCATGCAAAAAGCACAAGAATCCGAAAGAAGTATTCAGCGCGCGAAGGTTTCATGGGAGCAGTCCAAAGAGGATTTGGAAATGGCCAAATCAATGATAAAAACTCATCCGGATACAAGCTGCCTGCTAAGCAGTCAGGCGGCAATCAATGCTTTCAGTTCAATTTTGCAGGCACACGGACATTTTCAGCTGCCGGCTTACTCTTCCACTGAAATGCTGAATCAGTGCAGTTCCGTTTCTCCCGCGGTTGAGCAGGCTCGGTCCCAGTGTGATGTGCTAGACAGTGCCCTTAATCGGGATTTGCTTGGACACACCAGTCCAAAAAATATACAGTTCACTCCGGCATTTGCCAGAACTTCTTTTGAGGCAAGCAGGAAAATACATAAAATTATCAGAGCATACTGGCAGGAAAACAGGCAGCGTTTTTTTGATCCATGATTGGTGATGTTGAAAAAATCAGGCAGGCTCTAGCTGACCATCATCCGCTGAATAATTCCCGGGTCCGGAAACGTGCATCTGTTTTGATCCCACTGCTGGAAAGTGAAGGTGAGATTTATGTGATGCTTACTCGTCGCTCCAGTGAAATGCGTTCACACCCCGGACAGGTTTCATTTCCTGGTGGAAAGCAGGACAGCAATGATGAGGATTCCCTGCAGACGGCACTTCGTGAAACACATGAAGAAATTGGATTGCCTGCGGAAAAAGTTGATGTCATCGGAACGCTGGATCAAATTCTTTCGCTTCATTATTATCTGGTCACGCCTTATGTAGGTCTGATTCCCTCCGATTTTGTGCCTGTTCCCAACACTGATGAAATTGAGTCTGTGTTCAAGGTACCTCTTGCCTTTTTCATGAAAAGCGAAAATCACTGGTCAGAGGAAAAGAAAACATTCGCCTCTCCTGTGCTTGTGCACCATTTTGAATACAAGGGGTATGATATCTGGGGTCTGACAGCAAAGTTGATCTTTCGCCTGCTGGAGGTCGGGCTGGGATATGTTCCGGACTTTCCAGTGCATCATCCGGACTCGCCAACATGGATGGCGCGCACTCTGGAATACAG
>CAJXDX010000104.1 GCA_913052275.1 uncultured Pseudomonadota bacterium
GTGAACATTTCGGGTCTTGATATGACAGCATTATACCTTTATGCTGGCAATCATGATGAGTGCCGTGGGTGAAAGTCAATCGGCTGAATAAGTAATTTGCTTAATAAAAATACCAAGAGAGCGGTGGAAAAAAAACCAATTCTGATCGGTCTTACAGGCGGCATTGCTTCCGGGAAAAGCACAGTTATTCAGTATATTCGTTATCAGGGCTATCCTGTTATAGATGCAGATAAACTGGGGCACAGAGTTCTGGAACTGGGGAATCCGGGATACAGCAAAGTGGTGGAAAAATTTGGGAAAGGCGTATTAAACAAAGACAAAACCGTAAATCGACTTGTACTGGGAAGAATTGTGTTTGCGGATCCGTCTCAGCTTAAGGCTCTGAATGAAATTTCTCATCCAATCATTGCTGAAATGGTACTGAAAGAGTTTGAATCAATAATTTCAGAAGATTCAGGAGGGATCGTGTTTTTGGAAGCAGCATTATTAATTGAAGCAAATTGGTATAACATGTGCCATCATATTTGGGTAGTAACTCTTGACGCAGCAGAAGCGACCCGCAGGTTGCAGAAGCGTGATGGTTTGAGTGAATCAGAAGCCAGATCACGGCTTGAATCACAACTCACTGCAAAAGAAAGATTAGCATATGCTGATGTTGTATTACACAATAATGGATCCAGGAAAGATCTCCTCTCTCAAACTCAACGGGCACTTGAGGAATTGCAGAGCAATTGAACTGGGTGAAATAAACAGATAACCACGAACGCACTGATAAAAGTCATTTCATGAAACATCCGATGCACCTGATTCTTGACAGTTATTCCCATCCGGGGATTTCCATGTTCTGGAAACGTCACGGGCTTGGAATCATGGAACAGCTGGTGCCAACTGAATTTTTCTTTACAGACAGTGATACACCCCTGGAAAAACTTGTTGAAAGAGAAATATGGTCAGGATGGAAAAAAATAATTTTAATTGGATCCCCAAGTTCCATAAGACGTGGATTTAATACGCTGATGCAGGCCAGCAGGGAATGCCGGAGTACACTGGAGATAGGATTCTGGCCTCTAAACTTGCAGAAACTTGCCGCCAGTATCAGCCAGTCTCCGTCAAGCTTAAGACCAGTACTTCAGGTGTTCAAAGCTGGACACACCCTGAAGGTTGATGTCATGAAGGTCCAGTTTCTCGCACCTGCACTGGAAACAAGATATTTTTGGAATGATTTGGTAATAAACAGTACTCAATCAAATGCTGACACAACCATTTACATTGATGAGCAGAACAGCCAGGTGGGAGGAAAATTTCGATGCCGTATTGCATTCCATGATGAAACTTTGAGCTCGCTGACAATGCATCCTGGCAAGTTGACAAGGTCGCCTGTACTGAAAGTTTATATTAAAAGAGAATCTGGAATGAATATTTCAGAATTATTCAAGCAATGCAGGCAGTGGTTTTCATTTGATAGGGAAATCTCTGAAGAGGAGACACTGCTTAAAACCGGCAAGCAGGTGGAGGTGCAGGGAAACTGGGCAAATTTAACCCTTGACGTGGCTGCAATAAAAGATTCTGTGCAGTCAGTGCACTTTGATGTGGATCGAAAATCTTTCTCGCTGATTGTTCCCGCAAAACCGATTTTGATCCCTGAAAGCGCCAGAAAGATGATTCCGGCATTTCGGCCAACTGGAGTAATTGCAAACAACCGGGGTAAGTCAGGAAAAGTTTAAATCCGTTATAAACAGAATCAATAGTTTTTCCCGTACTGCAATTTAAACTTTTTCTTCTTCGGTAAGTTTTTCTGTCTCCTCTGAATTTGAATCTTCGATATTTTGGGAGGATTCCAGTTTTTTTACAGAACCCGAACTTTCATCCGGAAGCAATTTGGGTATCTGTTCCGGAAGCAATTTCTTCATTTTCTCTTCTGTCGCTGTCAGGCACTGCCCCTCAAAAATTCCTCCAGTCTGTATAACAAGAGAACCTGCCAGATTTGTGATATTTCCACGTACTCGTCCTTTCGACATGATTTCAATACTGTTAGAAGCAAACAATTCTCCTTCAACTGATCCATTTACTTTTATTGACGCTGCTCTAATGGTGGCGTCTACTTTGGCAAATTCCCCGATAATCACTTCACTTATACTGTCTATAGTTCCATGAACCTCACCATCAATCCAGATGGGACGCATCCCCCAGATTTTTCCCTCAATTCGCATGCCTCGGCCTATATAAGTAGGAGCTGAATTAAAGGCAGGTGATTTTTTGTTCTTTCCAAACAATTTTTACTCCTTTTATTTGATTAAGGAAAACCCTATCATTTTTAGAAGACAGAAAAAATTCCATGCGGAGTATTAGATACATAAAACTGCTTATAAACAAGATAATTATTTGTTCAATTTCGGCAAATTAAATTCAGAATCTATGAAACGATAAAAGTCTGCAATATTTCATTTACATGTATGCATTTCCTGTTTTAAATTGAAACCTTTTTGGCAGAAAGGTAAAATGCTTTGTCAGACAAATCAGCACAGGTTTGAAATGAAACTGAATTTGATCAAATATTTTATTCATCACACCTCTTTTTGCAAACGCTCAAATCTCTTGAAAATCCGATTTTTCATTGGTTTATTCGTTTTAATAATTACATGCGGCATGCCTGCCATGAATTTTGCCTCAGAAAGCAAAGAATTCGAGGCACGATTCAAGAAACTCTCGAATGAGTTACGATGCCCAACCTGCCAGGGATTGTCTGTTAAAGATTCTGAGGCAGGATTTTCAACCAGCATCAAAGGCAAAATTCGTGAACTGATGAAACAGGGAAAATCTGATGAAGAAATAATGGCATATTTTGTTGAGCGATATGGAGAGTGGATTTTGCGGGCACCTCCAGTATCAGGTTTCAATATGGTGTTATGGGTATTGCCTGGTGCTGCTATAGTAACAGGACTCTTATGGGTGCTCTACAGGTCAAAAAACTGGGTAGAAAAACCAACAAAGGAAATCACCCGGCTTACGCCTGAGGAGGAACAAAAGATAATGGATGATCTAGGTCGTTTTGAGAAGAGTTAGGAGGATTATTTCATGCGGAAAGCGTTAAAATTATCAAAGTCGATCCGGTAATCAATCTGGTCATGCACATTAAACTGATCCAGGTAGTCAGCATAATATTTGCCTTCTTTCTTCAAATAAGTATCAACGAATGACTGGTCAAAGTTTTCACGGTCATCCAGAGAAAACATCCGGGCAGCAGCAGTTTTTTCGGAAAGTTCAAGTAACACACGTAAATCAATCAGATTTTCCATTTCTGGAAGAAAAACGGTTGTTCCCCAGACAAGCAGTATCATTTCCGGAGCCAGGAAAAAAGGTGTAGTTGTAATTTCAAAATCATGAATCATTTCAGGAAGTTTTTCAAAATATACTTGCTGTCCCTTGCTGTATGGGCGCATAACGTCCTCAACAATCCAGTTTTGTATTTCTTCAGAGCGCCATAAAGTTGATTTTGATTTCTTACTTGAGATATTCTGCTTTTGAAATTCTGTTCCCAGTACTTGAGAAAGATCAAGTCCGGAGACCAGCAGTTCCTGGTCCTCCAGGGCTTCGGTCAGTTCACTGACAAAAAAAACATGCCCGCACTCATCAGGACCACCAATACCGACTATCAATGGGACCTGCGGTGAGTCATGCTTAAGTTTGACAAGTTTAGCGGACAAATCAGCTGCAGTAATTTTACTGGGATGGAAAATCTGGAGCATATCCTGAAGATATTGATACTGCATGCCGCCGTTGTGAGTTGTGCTGCCTGTGCTGCCGGCAAAGTTCCGGGTAGTTCCGGATAATTTTATTTGAAGTTCAGGCTGCTCAGTAAACCAGAAAACATCATTGCCTGTGAGTGAGTTGTTTTTTTGCAGGGCTTCCATTGTGGTATACTTTAAAACAGAAAGTTTTGAATATGAGTTCCAGTCTGAATACTCGATAGATTCTGAGATTAATACTATTTCAAAATCACGATCGACAAGAACACGCAAAAATTGTCGAAAATTATCCCAATTTTCCTGATCAAAATTAACAGTCAGGCTGTCAAGGTCAAAAACCAGTAGACGTATGTGATTTGGATGAAAATCCTGCATGATTAAACTATAGCATTGTTTAAATTTTTTATTTCAGTTAATACCCAAAATATTTCATCTTTTACGTAAGGCAGTTTTCAATGCTGAAGAGGCATACACAGATTTTTTCTACAGTCCTGCGTTTGTTTGACATGTTTCTGGCTTTTGCAGCCTGGGAACTGGCATATATGCTTCGTTTCATCTGGGTTGATTTTCCTGCCGCAGTGATGATTCCGGAACATCATGAATATCTGAAGGCTGCATTTTTTGTGGCCATTTTATCAGGTTTTGTATTTTCTTTCATTGGTGTATATCGTATGCACAAAGTCATACACCTGCGGCACGAATTCTATCATCTTTTACGTGGAACTTTCACGCTTTTCCTGCTTACTCTGGTGGCTGCATTTTTCTATCGTGATTTTTCATATTCGCGTGTTCACACAATCTATTTTCTAATTTGCTATTTGAATTTACTTTTTTTGTCAAGGTTGCTGACAAGATGGGGGCTGGAGTGGCTGCACAATAGAGGAAAACATGTTGAAAATATTCTGCTGATTGGAGAAGGAGTCACAGCGAGTAAATTTGTTGACAGGCTTGAGCGTTTCAAATCATTGGGAATAGTCCTGAGAGGGGTGATTGAAACCGGCAGCAAAATTAAATCTGATATTCCAGCAAATATACCAAGACTGGGTGGAATTGATCAACTGAGCCGGATTATTCAGGCACATAAAATTGATCAGGTTTTTATTGCACTATCTCCGGAAGAACAGCACTACCTTCCTGGACTGAAGGAGCTGCTTGCCGAACAGTGGGTTGATGTCAGGATAATACCGGACCTGGGGACGTTTCGTACTTTGCATACTGAAGTTGAATCTTTTGAAGACATGCCCATTGTAACAATTGTTCAAAGCCCTATGACCGGCTGGAATCAGGTTTTAAAGCGGATTCTTGATATTTCCGGAGCATTGATTGCTTTAGTCCTTTTTGCTCCATTAATGTTGATAATTGCAATAGTAATTAGACTCACATCTTCAGGACCCTCTCTTTATGGCCAGGAACGTATGGGCCTTGATGGCCGTACATTTAATGCTTTAAAATTCCGATCCATGCACTATGATGCTGAATCTGAGACCGGTGCTGTCTGGGCCAGTGAAAACGATGAGCGGCGCACTAAATTCGGCACCTTCCTGAGGAAATACAGTCTGGATGAATTGCCGCAGCTTTTCAATGTATTCAAAGGTGAAATGAGCCTGGTTGGCCCCAGGCCTGAGCGGCCTGTGTTTATTGAACAGTTTAAAAGCCAGATTCCCCACTACATGCTTCGTCACAAAGTCAAGGCAGGAATAACCGGATGGGCTCAAATCAATGGATGGAGGGGGAATACATCCCTTGAAAAACGCATTGAATGTGACCTGTATTACATAGAACGCTGGTCCATCTGGTTCGACATAAAAATTTTGTTTCTGACTTTTTACAGAGGTTTTTTTGGAACAAATGCGTATTAGTAATTATTCTGGTGGATTCACTCTGTATGAAGTTATGATCAGCATTACTGCTGTGGGAATCATATCGGGTTTACTCTCAGTGTCCCTGCTTCCATTGCTTGATCGATCAGAATTTATTAATACCGCGGATCAATTTAAAGACACTCTCCGTCAGGCAAAGTGGCTGGCGCTAACAAAACGCAAGTCCCACCGAATTAAAAGTGATTCAGGATTTTTGATGCTTCAGAAAAAAAGTGCCGGAAGCTATCAAACAGTTTCACAGGAAAAAATACCGGTTGAAATCTCAATCAGTGCCAACCGCTGGCCATCATTCAGTGCATTCGGGTTCGCATCCGGCGGATCAATCGTCCTCGAAAATGAAGACTACAGCACAAAAGTTGTTGTCAGCCCGATAGGTCGTATTCGCCAGACTGCAGTTGAAAGAAAATAAGGGTTTTATACGCATGAGAGCAGAAATCATCCTCGGTGGATTTGCCCTCATGCTGTCAGCAATTTTTCTGACAGTAAGCTGCGCAAAAAAACACAGTAACTCCTCTGGAAGCAGCGACTCAACTTTTACAGTTTCGGAAATCACACAAACAGCAGGCAGTGATGGTCTTTCCGGTTCCTTTGTAATCCCGGATAATGGTATTTCTTTTTTGCTGTCCATTTTCCTGGATAATAATAACTCTGTT
>CAJXDX010000105.1 GCA_913052275.1 uncultured Pseudomonadota bacterium
AAGAAAAAGGCCTCGATTTTCTGCTTGGCAAAGGAAAAAACTTAATCAGAAAAAAATCACAGGAAGTTAAAAAAGACTCTCCTGCTGCTGCAAAAACCACTGCGCCTGACGTACCCGTAACTGCAGCTCCAGCTTCCGGAACTCGTGACTACTCCATCACTGTGAACGGGCATGTATACCAGGTTCAAGTCAGCTCCGGTGGAACAGTTTCTGCCGCTCCAGTTGCAGTAAGTGCCCCTGTTTCCCCTCCACCGGCAAGGGCAGCATCGGCAATAGAAATTCCAGCACCCACTCCCGGAAATATCGTACGAGTTGAAGTCGCTGTTGGAGACAATATCACAAAAGACCAGGTCCTGTTGGTAATGGAAGCCATGAAGATGGAATCCGAAGTCAAATCTCCACAGTCCGGAGTTGTGCAGGCAATTCATGTTCAGGCTGGAGACACTGTTCAAACTGGAGATGTTTTGCTTACCCTTGGCGAATGAAAAGATGAGAAAGAGTCTTAAAGTGGATTCCATTTGCTTCTCTTCAATACATTACACACAAAAACTTAATTTTTCCCTGATCCAGATTTTCTCTGTATTTTTTATTATGGTTTTGTCCGGAACTGTGTTTGCTCAATCCGGAGAAGACCAGATAAATATTGTTATGCCCACGGACGCAAGGGTGATACGCCTGGATGTGAAAATCGGTCAGTGGGTTTATGCCGGTAACAATCTGGCTGTTCTTAAGGATTCCAAAGGTTCAAAATTTAAGCTGCGTTCTGGAGTTTCTGGGAGGATTGAATCTTTTAAACTGCAGGTCCATAAACAGTATGCTGAGGGAGAAATTATCGGTGTCCTCAGAACTTCTCCGGTAATTATGGAGAAAGTGGATAGTCGAACTTCAGTTGATACCTTGCCATCATTTGAGCAAATGCTTCAGAATCTCTTCAACTCAACTGGAGCATCAAATCTGATCCACGGACATAGACTGGACTGGACGGCAGGACTTGGCAGAATTATCATGATTGGAGTAGGTTTCACCTTGCTTTATCTGGGTATTCGAAGAAAGTTTGAACCACTTCTTCTGGTTCCAATCGGTTTTGGAGCAGTACTCTCAAATATACCATTGGCTGGTCTTTCTGAGCCCGGCGGGATCCTGTACTATATTTATGAAGTCGGAATATCAACCGGAATATTTCCGTTGCTGATCTTCATGGGAGTTGGTGCAATGACAGATTTTGGACCGATGCTTGCCAACCCCAAAACCGCTTTACTGGGAGGAGCCGCACAGTTTGGCATTTTTGGAACTTTGCTGGGGGCACTGGCACTGAATGCAATTCCCGGAATTGATTTCTCACTTCGTGATGCTGCATCTATCGGCATAATCGGCGGTGCAGACGGTCCCACAGCCATATTTCTTGCCAGCCAGCTTTCTCCCCGCCTGCTCGGAGCAATTGCCATTGCAGCCTATTCTTATATGGCTCTGGTTCCCATCATTCAGCCTCCTATAATGAAATTGCTGACTTCCCAGAAAGAAAGGGAAATTGAAATGAGTCAATTGCGTTATGTTTCCACCAGAGAAAAAATTTTATTTCCGCTGGTTGCTCTGACTCTTTGTGCATTACTTTTACCATCTGCAGCGCCATTAATAGGTATGTTCATGTTTGGCAACCTGGCAAAGGAATGCGGTGTAATTAACCGTCTTTCGGATACAATTCAAAATGCTCTGATCAACATAGTCACGATATTTTTGGGACTTAGTGTGGGAAGCAGGCTCGCCGCAGGAGAATTTTTGAACATCGAAACATTAGGAATTCTTATCCTGGGAGTAATTGCCTTTTCAGTCGGAACAGCTACGGGAGTTTTGATGGCAAAACTGATGAACAACCTTTCCAGCGTGGCAATCAATCCTCTGATTGGAGCAGCAGGTGTTTCAGCAGTTCCCATGGCAGCTCGTGTAGTAAACCAGGTCGGTCTGAAAGCAAATTCACAAAATCATCTGCTGATGCATGCAATGGGTCCAAATGTATCTGGTGTGATTGGTTCTGCTGTGGCCGCAGGTGTTTTACTTGCCATTCTTTGAAAATGTACCCCGTGAAAGGACATAATTCAAGAACATGCTAAGTTAAAATCCTTGACACACAGCAAACTTGGGATAAGCATGCAATACAGACCACCAGGCAGTCTGTGATCAGTAACAGGCTGACAGCTTTTTTTACTTCTTCAAACTTCAACCATTTGATGGCCACTTCAGCCAGTTGCATATGAATTCTTCCCCTTAAGCCTCCTGACTGTAGGCAGTCTCGCTGTGTTCAGTCAAATCTAGCCCTGTGCTTTCACCCTCTTCATCGACGCGCAGGTCACCGAAGAGCAGTCGCAGGACTACCAAAATGATGAGCGTCAATACGATTGCGAAAACCGCAGTGAAGATAATGCTCTGGAACTGGATCCAAACCTGCCCTCCCCAGCCCGCATCCGTAGCGGCGAAGTCCGCAATGAACAACCCACTGGCCAGTGCGCCCCAGGCGCCTCCAACCCCGTGAACACCAAAGACATCGAGAGAATCGTCATAGCCAATTGCCGGCTTTAATAACGTGACTGCCAAGTAGCAGAGAATCCCGGCGCCGGCGCCGACAAGAATCGAGCCCCCTGGGCCCACACTTGCGCAGGCAGGGGTGATGGCGACGAGACCAGCCACGGCCGCAGTAGCAGCTCCCAATACCGTCGGCTTTCTGCGATGCAACCATTCGATGATGACCCAGGTCAGCACCGCAGTAGCAGTAGCA
Source organism: uncultured Pseudomonadota bacterium (assembly GCA_913052275.1). Taxonomy (GTDB): domain Bacteria; phylum SAR324; class SAR324; order SAR324; family NAC60-12; genus Arctic96AD-7. The sequence goes on from CAJXDX010000105.1 coordinate 2,771, forward strand.
GTCTGAGTGGTAAGGAATGCGAGGCCAGCCGTACCATCGGCGGCGAGCTCGCTACCCGCGTTGAAACCGAACCAGCCTACCCAGAGAAGTGCCGCACCTATAATTGTAAGCGGCAGATTATGCGGCATTATGTGCTCATGACCGAATCCCTTGCGCTTGCCGAGAAAGTATGCGGCAGCGAGTGCAGAAAAACCACTCGACATATGGACAACGAGACCCCCGGCAAAGTCGATTGCACCCCACTGCGAGATCATGCCGCCGCCCCATACCATGTGTGCTAAGGGGCAGTAAACCACCAATAGCCATACCCCGATAAATACCATGTAGGGACCAAAGCGCATGCGCTCTGCGAAGGCTCCCAGCATGAGCGCTGGCGTGATGATCGCGAACATTCCCTGGAACATTACAAAAACGTATGTCGGGATTGAACCAGACACAGAGTCCGGGTTGATTCCTTCAAGAAGGAAGTATTGAAAATTCCCGAAAAATTTTCCTTCTCCGCCGAATGCTAAGCTGTAGCCTACGATGACCCAGAGTACTCCGATCAGTCCCGCAGAAATCAGACACTGCATTAGCACCGAGAGAACGTTCTTGCTTCTGACAAGGCCTCCATAGAATAGTGCCAGTCCTGGAAGGGTCATCATCATGACCAGTGCAGAACTGGTAAGCATCCAGGCAGTATCGCCGGAATTAACCGTTTCGACGGCGGCAGTTTTAATTGACTCCCCGGTTTCTTGTGCAAAGACACTGAGCGGTCCCAACAATAGGCCCGTGAAAACGAAACACCTGCGGATCCTTTGGGCAATGCTGCTCAGTACATATTTCATTTTTGTTGAAAATACCATTTCATCTCCTTATTTATTTTCTTAAAATTATAAATTTTTAAAGTGCCTCATTCCCAGTTTGACCGGTACGGATGCGGACAACCTGCGCTACATCATAAACGAATATTTTTCCATCCCCGATTTTTCCGGTTTTTGCTTTCTGTTCTATTGTTTCAATCACCGAAGCAGCCATTTCCTCTGAAACAATGATTTCAATTTTTGTCTTGGGAATAAAGTCAACTTCGTATTCTGCACCCCTGTATAACTCCGTATGTCCTTTCTGCTGCCCAAAACCCTTTACCTCTGAAACCGTCATACCGAAGCTGCCGATTTCTGCCAACCCCTGTTTTACTTCTTCAAGCTTAAAGGGCTTAATTATCGCTTCTATTTTCTGCATAACCTTCCTTTTAAATAATTAACATTGAATAACTTACAACCCTTACCTTTCTCAAAGATTATGCCAGTTTATGTCAATCACAGAAATAATTTGTATCTATTTGATATTATGCAAGTAATAATAATTATAAAAAATATTGAACTGCATCTGATATTTGATTCATGCTTAATTATTAAGCACACGATTATGTCAATGTGATTAAATTTTAAGCACTTACTGGAGTAATCTAATACCAGCAGCGGTTAAGAAAAAAATATCCTGAACTTGGTTTGACTTGCAGCCATTTCAGTTGATAATAGAAGAGAATTGTGTTAGTTTTGAAAAATTGATAATTTTTTCTTTCATTTTAAATAAATCGGCAGAGATCAACTTGCTCCCTCTGAGTAAAACTACAATTTCTGTTTAATCAGGAGACTCATGAATTCAATTTCCATTACCGGAAAAATGCATCCGGGATTTGACAAGATACTTACTGAAGAAGCTCAGGATTTTATACTAAAACTGCACCAAAAATTCAGCGGTACCAGAAAATTACTGCTGGAAAAACGTGCGGAAATTCACAGTAAAATCCTGTCAGGTGAAATGCCGGGATTTTTGAAGGAGACAGAATCTGTACGGAATGGAGACTGGCAGGCAGACCCTGTTCCGGAAGATCTGCAGGATCGCCGCTGCGAGATTACCGGTCCTGCTGAAGCAAAGATGATGATTAATGCTCTGAATTCAGGCGCAACAATTTTTATGGCGGATCTGGAGGACTCGATTACACCAAACTGGTTCAACCAGATACAGGGACAGCAAAACTTAATCGATGCATACGAACGCACACTAGAATTTACAAGCCCTGAAGGCAAGGAATACCGCCTTAACGAGGAGGGCCTGGCTACATTGATTTTACGTCCACGTGGATGGCACCTGGATGAAAAACATATCCTGATTGATGGAGAAGCTGCTTGTGGGGCTCTGGTGGATGCAGGACTGTATTTGTTTCATAACATTAAACGCACATTGGAAAAAGGCACCGGCCCGTATTTTTATCTGCCTAAACTGGAGAACCACCTGGAAGCGCGATTGTGGGATGAAGTCTTCACTTTTTCAGAAGAAGAACTTGGTGTAAAAACAGGCACCATCAAGGCTACTGTTCTGCTGGAAACAATTTTGGCAGCGTTTGAAATGGAAGAAATCATTTATGAATTGCGCAGGCATATGTCCGGAATTAATGCCGGACGTTGGGATTATATGTTCAGTGCCATCAAGAAATTCCGTCATCTGCCTGAGTTTATATGGCCTGACAGGGCACAAGTTACCATGACTGCTCCTTTGATGAGGGCATATACTGAATTGCTGGTGAAAACTTGTCACACGAGAGGAACCCTGGCAATCGGAGGAATGGCTGCTTTCATTCCCAGCCGCCGGGACCAGGAAGTTAACCGAGTTGCCCTGGAAAAAGTTCGTCAAGATAAAGAACGCGAGGCTAATGACGGTTTCGACGGTTCATGGGTGGCACATCCAGACCTTGTACAGGTTTGCACTGAAGTTTTCAGCAATGAGTTCGAAGATGGACGGGTTAACCAAATGCATAGAATGCGTGAGGATGTTCAAGTATCCTCTGAGATGCTGCTGAATTTTCAGATTCCCGGAGGGAAAATAACCGAAGCCGGTCTGCGCAACAACATCAGTGTAGGCATTCAATATATTTCAGCGTGGCTGCGAGGCACTGGAGCAGTGGCTATTTTCAACCTCATGGAAGACGCTGCGACTGCTGAGATTTCCCGGTCTCAGGTTTGGCAATGGTGTCACAATCCTGATGGAATACTTGAAGACGGACGCCAGATCACTATTGAGATGGTGAAAAGCATGGTTCCCGAAGAACTTGCCAAAATCCGGGAAGCCTATGGTGATGCCTTTGATGAAGAGAAAACGAATCAGGCAACGGAATTGTTTCTTACTCTGGTCACTCAGAAAGAATTTGAGGAATTTCTAACAATTAGGGCCTACAATAAGCTGGATTGAAAAAATAGATAAACACTTCCTTCTTCGGGAGGTTCCCTTGCGTACCTTTTCCATTACATTAATTACAGGAATGCTGCTATCAGCCTGTTCATCGGTGGAACCAGTAATGAGCAAGGCAGGTGTGATGACCCATCCGGACTGCGCCAAGTTCAGCACAGAAGAGGCGGTGGCCACCTGTGAGGCTGGATTGCGCCAGCGTGGTGGCGACTCCCGGTTTACCTTCGGCTTCGGTGTGAGTCGTCAGCT
>CAJXDX010000106.1 GCA_913052275.1 uncultured Pseudomonadota bacterium
AATGTCATCAATTGTTTGAATTTTTCCAAGTTCTGAACCGGCATTAACGTAAACCAGAGTTCCAGGCAGCATTCCCAGCTGGCTGACCCAGAAAAATGTTACCGTCCGCAGTGGAGTCAAGCCCATTACAAGATTTATTGCGAAAAAAGGAACTGCAGGCAGCAGGCGCATGGTGAATAAATAAAATGCTCCTTCCTTCAGCATGCCTGAATTTATTGTTTTCATCTGTGCAGCAAAACGATTTTGCACCCAATCTCTCAGCAGGACACGTGCAATCAGCATCGCCAGTGTAGCGCCAATTGTGCTGGCAAAAGAAACCAACAGTGTTCCTGCAGTCAAACCGAATAACGCACCACCGGCCAAACTCAGCACTGCAGCACCAGGAAGAGAGAAAGCCGTGCTGGCCAGATAAACCACAAAGTATGTGCCAAGCACCAGTAGAGGATTATCCTGATAATAGGAATTTAATTTGAGTTTGGAAGATTTTAGATATTCCAGAGTTATATAATGATGAAGATCAAAGATAAAAAGCAAAATCAAAACAATTGCGATTACAGTTGCCAGCAGGAGTTTTTTAATCTGCATCTTCGTATTCTGATTTTTTTTATTTATAATGTAATTCAGAAATTCAATTCACTGTATGTTTCCAACCACTAACTGTCCGCAGGCACCTTGAATATCCTGTCCTTTGGAAATACGCAGTGGCGCTATAATCTGGTGATCAAGCAGATACTTTTGAAACATGCGTGATTGTTCCGGAGATGGGGCATTGTATTTGCCGCCAGGTGTGCTGTTATAGGGGATTAAATTGATTTTGAATTTCAGGCCATGCAGCAGGCGGATCAAACTTTTCGCATCCTGAAGTGAGTCAGTCAGGTCGCGGATCAGAATGTATTCAAACGTTATGCGCTTTCGTGATTCAAGAGGAAATTCACTGCAGACTTTTATCAGTTTCTCCAGGTTGTATGCTTTATTGACCGGCATCAGTTTTGTGCGCACTTCGTCAGTCACTCCGTTCAGTGAAACAGCAAGGTTGGCCTTGATTTTCTCAAGTCCGAAACGTCTTATTTTTGGCAGCAGGCCTGATGTGGAAACAGTTATGCGGCGATGTGAATAATTAAACCCGTGTTCATCAGTAAGAATTTCCAGTGCCTGCATAAGGTTATTGTAATTATGAAATGGCTCTCCCATGCCCATGAATACTATGTTACGAATCTTCTTTTCTTCAGGGAGTTCCTTCACAACCGTGAAAATCTGGTTGATAATTTCTGAAGGATCCAGGTTGCGTATCAAACCCATTTTGGCAGTCATACAGAAATCACAGCCCATCGCGCAGCCTGCCTGGGAAGAGACACATATTGTATTATGATTCTTGTGAGGCAGGAAGACTGATTCAATGCTGTTGCCGTCATCCAGCAGTATTCGAAATTTGATTGAACCATCCCTTGACTTCAGGTTATCTGCAACTTTCAGCGAACTGATGTAAAAATGATCTTCAAGCATTTCCCTGGTTCCCTGCCCAATATTCAGCATTTGGTCAAAGCTTTCCGCTCTCTTTTGATAAAGCCAGTTAAAAACCTGGTCTGCCCGAAAAGATTTAAGACTGCTGTGGTTTTTTTCATTTTTTTTGAACCATTCGCGAAGGTTCTGACGTGTCCAGTTTTTTATGTTGTAACGTTTGGAGATCATTTTTTAGGAAATGAAACTATTTTATGAATGTGTTATTCTTCATGGTAAGTAATTGCTGCTGAGTCGTCAAGCAGGACGGGCACACAAGCATGACAATTTTACACGTATTTTTTTCAGCAAATGAAGTGTTTAAAGTGCGGAAATTCTAATCCGGAAAATGCGGCTTACTGCCAGAATTGTAACGCTTATCTGGCCGAACCGCCGGGCATGGAATATCTGGATGCCTTCAAGGCATTAATATTGGGATTGTTTTTCACAGGAATCTTCTACCTGGTTTTTCCCATGCCGGTTGTCAGAAACGAATACCTGCTGCAGCTGTTTTCCGGACGAATCTCAGAGACAATTTTTGCACTTATACTCTGGTCATTGTTTTTGATTTTGTTCAAGTGGCGTCAATATCGCCAGCAGCATCGTGCATATGCGGCTTTCCGAAACCAACTGCTGCATGATTCTTTGTCAAAGGGAATTTATGTGAAGAATGTTGACGAAAGAATCCTTGAAATCAGCCAGTTCATGCAGGAACAAAAAGTTAAAAAATTCCAGGACAGTGTCATCTTCAGGCGTGTACGCAGAACATTAAGACATCTTAAAGCCATTCCAAAAAAAGAAGAAATTACTTCCATACTTAATTACCAGGCAGAGATTGACCATAATCGAATGCAAAGCGGATACACCCTGTTAAACGTTTTTATCTGGGCAATACCCATACTTGGATTTATCGGTACAGTGTTTGGCATTGGTCAGTCCATCGGAGAATTTTCAGATTTCATCCGCAGCACAGACGGAACAGACTTAAACGCCCAGATGCGCTCTGCTCTTGGAGGGGTCACCAGTGGTTTGTCGGTAGCCTTCAGCACTACATTTATCGCGTTGGTTGGGGTTGTTCCTGTGATGATGCTTTCCTCTTCCCTGCGCAAACGTGAAGAAGACCTGCTGCTCAGTGTTGAAGAATATTGCCTGGAAGATTTGCTGCCTAATTTACATGTCCGTCCCGGTGATGAAGTGCTGGAAGATGCAGTAAGCTCTCATTTGGAACAAATGGCGGAATTTTCTGAAAACTGGCGCCAGCAGGTTTCCCCCCTGCTTGATTCAGTGCAAAGGCATTCCAAAAGCCTGTCTGCCCAGGTTGGCGGATTACAGCCTTTGATTCAGAAGTTCAGTGAATCATTGTTTGAGGTTAAAGATGGAATCCGGCAGAGAAACCAGGGAAAAAGTGAAAATTCTGCAGAGACGGACCCTGAAAAAGAAATACCAGAGACCGAAATCTCATCCCCAAATACTCAATCATCAAAGTAATGAAACATGTCACTCATGTCCCCAGAGTAACTCTTTTCCCATTTCTGAGTGTCCTGCTCAGCACAATGGGAGTATTGGCCTTCCTTTCCATAAGCTTCTTACTTGTAATTCCAGAAAATGCGGATGATCCGGCCAAGCCCAGGAATTTTCAGTTTGAATGGGTGGGTGCCCCGGGAAATGTCAGCCCCATATTTATTCGCTGTTTCAAGGATCGTGTTGAATATTTCAATTTGTTTCAGAACAGGGATCATACCATTTCTCTTGACCAGCTGCTGGATCAGCTTGAAGGAGAAAAACCGGACTTGCTGTCATATCTTGTTCAGCTTTCCAGGTTGAACAAAAGTATCAAAAAGCAGTTTGGAAATACAGAATATTACCCGCTAATTCTGGTTTATCCTGATGGAGTTTTAACCACAAAACTGCTGCTGGTTGTGATCGACCAAATCGAAGGATTAAACTATGGGCTGGAACCGATGCTGCCGCATTGGAATGTACCTTACCAGGAACTGGAATTTCAAGGGTGAGCATGAACAGAATTAACCTTTGCATGACACTGGTGCTTGTTTTTGGGATTGTATCAATTACTGCCGGATGTAAGGGAATTGTAAAAAAACCTCACGATGATCATGAAAGAAGAATGCGCAATGCTATCCGCATCAATCCTGTTCATGAACTTGGATATATCAGGCTGGCGCAATACCTGGAAGGCAAGCAGCGCTATGCTGAAACTTTTGAAGTGCTGCGTGATGCGCAGCATCATATTCCTGAATCTATAACACTTATCCGCCTCGAAGGCAGGCTTTTTCAGGGCCTTGGAATGTTTACTGACGCAGAAAAATTTTACACAGAACAACTGGTCAGGCATCCGGATAATCCTCTGCTTTTTCTGGACAGGGCACAAATGCACTGGCGAATCAGGAATCATCAACTTGCACTTGAAGATGCCAGAAAGGCTCGAAGTTTAAACTCGGATCTGTTTGAAGCTCACTATCTGATTGGCGTTATATTAGGACGCAAGACAGATCCTGAAGATCCTGAGATGTCAGATCGGGCACTGGAGGCCCTTATTTCCGCAAGTCAAATCAACAGCACCAATCCGGATGTATGGCTGCGTATTTCAGATTTGTGGCAAAGAAAGGGTGATTCAAAGAAGGCCAAGCTGGCAATGTTCCAGGCAGTTGAACTTTCTCCGGAATCAAAGATTTACCTCCGTCGTTATACTGTTTTGCAGGAAAAAGAGCTGGATGAGGCTGTTCAGCCAAACTCTGCGGAAATTTCGGAGTCTCTGCGTAAAACACTGAAACATATGCTCAAATTATTTCCGGATGACAGCTGGGTGCACGCCCATTACGGAAACTGGGCATGGACACAGGAAAAGTATGCCCTTGCGGAAAAACATCTGCAACGTTCGCTTGAGCTGCAGGCTGTATATCCCTGGGCCAGCTTCCGACTTGGTGTTGTATATTTTTCACAGGAAAAATGGGAACAGGCACTGGGGTTTTTTGAAGATGGCTTAAAGCACGAACCTGAAAACGCTTGGGCAATTCAGCAGACAGGATTCATCCTTGAAAAGCTGGATAATAATGAAGAGGCAATTTCCCGTTATGAATGGTTGATGAAAAACGCACCGGCTAATTTATTTATAGTAAATCGTTTGAACAGTGTGTATTGGGATGAATTTTTATTTGAAAAAGGAGAAAACACCCTGTTGCGCGGACTGGAAAAATTTCCCGGACAAACAGAGCTTGTTGATAAATTGCTTTCATATTATGAGTCGCACAGACTTTTTGAAAAAGGCGCAGACATATTGAAATCTTTTGTTGAGAAAAATCCCGAAAATTCAGCAGCAAAGGCCAAACTGGGTTTTTATCTCAAAAACATGAAAAAACCGGAAAAAGCCATGTTCTGGTTTAAAAAGGCACAGGAAAGCTCACCAGATTTTGAATGGGCACGTGTTCAGCAAATAAGCATTTTATTGGATTCTAAGAGTACTGAGAAAGCTGAAAGAGGACTTAACAGATTTCTTGAACTTAATCCTGAAGCGGAATGGGCACTGCTGGAACTGGCAAAGCTGAAAATGAAACAGGAACATTATGATGAGGCAAATGCCCTGCTGCAAAAAGGCCTTAGAAAGAAAAAGGAGTCATTGCCTCTGCTTGAAACTCAGGGAAGGATGTATGAACTGCAGGAACGCTGGAGTGATGCAGAAAAAATTTTCCACAGACTTGTTAGTTTGCGTCCGCAAAATTCACTGCTGCTGACACATTTGGCCCTTTCCCAATGGAAACTCAATAAAAATGAGCAGGCCCTTCAAAACATAACTAAAGCACTGTATGAAAATCCCGGCAGTATCTGGGCATGGAATCTTTATTTGCTTCTGCAGCCAGAAGAGATGCAGCTGCGCTGGATGGGAGATGAAATGCAGGCATTGGTGCCAGCTATGCATGCTCTTGCCAGCCGCCAATCAGAAAAGGCCTGGAAGGAAATAACAAAGGCTAGAACTGATCCCTTCACAAGGCAGGTATTGAAAAACCTGCACTTTCTGCTCGCGGAAGCTCCTGAAGAAATCAAGATGGAACCGCAGGACATGTCATCGAAACAGCTTCCTCCATGGATACATGAGCAGTGGGGTGTTTTCCATGAAATACTGGGGAATAATGAACTTTCCGCATTGCATTATGAGGCCGTTCTGGAAGAATTTCCGGACAGCATTTGGATACACGCCCGCCTTGGCTGGGTATATGAAAGGCTGGAAAAACTTGAAAAAAGCAAAAATCATTACTCCCGCTTTCTCAGCCAGCATCCCAAGGCGCTTGATGTCAGTTTCAGGCTGGCAAACGTTTTCACTTTGCTTGGAGCTGAAGCCTCAACAATCGAAATTTACGAAAAAATTATTGCTGAACGTCCGGACCACGATCTGGTGTTGAATAATCTTGCATGGATATATCTGACTGCTGAGGACAGACAGTTGCGTGATGTTGAAAAAGGCATGCAATTGGCCAGAAAATCAGTGGAGCTGCATCCCACAATTGACAATCTGGATACTCTGGCAGAAGCCTATTTTCAGCTAGGAAAACAAAAGAAAGCAATTGAAGTAATCCGCAGGGCTGCTAAAGAAGTGAATTATACTGTCGAACGCCACTCATATCTGCGCAAACAGCTCCTGCGATTTCGTAAAGGAGAACCTAATATCAGACCACCGGCCCTTTCCTGAGAGCGGTTTTTCAGCA
>CAJXDX010000107.1 GCA_913052275.1 uncultured Pseudomonadota bacterium
GGCAATGCCATATGCAGCGGCAATTCCAGCAGCCATGGATAATCATATTCCGGTTTTGAAGGATCTTCACTGAGAAATGCATCCCCTAAAATCATCACCACAAATGTAATCACAAAACCCATCCACATCCAATGACCTCCCATTAGAATTCCTATCAAGACAATTGATGTTAGAAGAGGTGCAACATAGTATTTTACGTATTTCATAACGCTCTCTTTTTCTTTTGAAAATTAGTGAACGTGAAGCAGGCAAGTTGTGGAATGGTTTCTTATCGCAGGCTAAATGTTGAATTATAATGGTATGAAATGATGAGTGGGGAAGTCAACAAACATCAAAAAATTTTGCATCAACACTACAGTTAGTCATGACTCCAGGGCTTTTTTGACCTGATCAGGAGTGAATGGCAGGTGTTTCAGGCGGATTCCGCTTAATGCAGCCACTGCATTAGCTACTGCTCCTCCAGTAATTGGCAAGCCGGTTTCGCCGATTCCAGACGGACTTTCATTTGAATCAATGATCTTCACATGAATTTCTTCAGGTGCGTCTGATATTCGCATTACATGATAATCATGAAAATTGGATTGTTGAACCTTTCCGTCTTTAAAGGTTATTCGTTCAGATAGAACACTGCTTAGCCCGTAAATGATCGCACTTTCCATCTGGGCCACAGCATTGTCAGGTTGAACTACAATGCCTGCATCCAGAGAAGACCATATCCTGTGGACCTTTATCTTTCCAGATGATTTCTCCAGGGAGACCTCCGCAACGCATGCTGCCAGCGAACCACTGCGTTCGGCAAATGAAATTCCAAATGCATGGCCATCTGGAGGTTTTCTTCCCCATCCTGCCATATCTGCTGCAGTTTCAAGAACCTTCAAGGCTCTTGGTGAATTATGCATCACCTGCCTGTGGAATTGATAAGAATCTACTCCCTCTGCTTCTGCTATCTCGTCAATGAAGGATTCAATTGCAAACTTGGTAAAACCATGACCAACAGCTCTCCAGTGTTTCAACCTGACACCGTGACTCAACCCCAGTATTTCAATGTGCTGATTAGGAATATCGTAAAATGGAATTTTTGCTCCTGAGCTCAACAAACGTCTGCCGTCCCCTACTATGCTATGTTTCCAGGCGATGAGTTTTCCATCAGCATCCAAACCAGCGACAAGCCTTTGCAGGCACATTGGCCGAAACGCTCCGTATTGAAAATCATCCTCCCGGCTCCAGATCAGTTTAACGGGTTTTCTGACAGCCTTTGACAACTCTGCTGCTTCTACAATATAGTCAGACATTGATCGGCGACCGAAACCTCCTCCAAGGAAACAGGGATGCAGCTTGATTTTGCGAGGACTTGTCCCAAGAAGTTTGGCCACTGCCTTTATGGCTCCTGAAGGTGATTGTGTACCAGCCCAGATTTCAGCACCATCACCTGCAGGGTTTACGGAAACTATTGCATTAAGGGGTTCCATTTGGGCATGGTAGACATGGTCACTAAAATAATCAGACGAATATGTCCTGTGAGCATTTTGAATTGCAGCATCTGCGTCGCCTTGCTGATTTAAGACATGACCTCCTTTTTTTCCAGAACTGGCAACATTTTTATATCCTTCCAAAATCTTCTCACTGTCAAACATTTCCGCAGGTGCACCCTTGCTCCATTTGACCTTCAGTCTTCGTTTTGCAGGAAGAAGGTTTTCGTAACGTTTTCCCAGGATTCCCACTCCATGTTTGAGACGGACTATTTTTTGGATACCTTGCATCGACATGATTTCTTTTTCGTTGAAACTTTCAGGCTGATTCCCGTTAACAGGAGTACGCAGGATTGTGGCATAGAGCATGTCTGGTACAATGACATCCATACTGTATAGTGCACTTCCATCGACCTTTTCCGGAATATCAACACGAGGCACGTATTTCCCGATAAGCCTGAATTCTCCGGGCTTCTTCAGGCTCTTCTCCGGAATCTCTGGAATTTCTTTTATGGTCTTTGCGAATGAGGCTATTTCTCCGTAACTGATTCTCCGGTTTGAAGCACTGTGAATCACCATGCCTGGTTCGGTTTTCAACTCTGTCAAAGGAATTTTCCATTTCATTGACACATTTTTTAACAAAACGTATCTTGCCTGAGCTCCGGCTTGACGAAGGGGCTTGAAATACCCGCTTACGGTAAAACTTCCTACAGTAATCATGTGATATCCTCTGCCGCCCCAACCAGGTCTTCCGTAAATTTTTGGATCAATTGGAGAATGTTCAACTCTAACTTTGCTCCAGTCAGCATCCATCTCCTCAGCAATCAACACAGCAAGTGCTGTCATTGACCCCTGGCCCATTTCAGCTGAAGGATTTAGTACAGTTATCGTTCCTTCAGAATCTATCTTAACCCATACAGTGATATTTGAGCCTTTGGTCCTTGATCCTTCAGAATCTTCATTTGCTGAAGCCCAGTTTCCATTTATTAAACCTCCTATAGAAATCATAAATGTTAAACCACCCGTACCAGCTATAAACCGGCGTCGGCTGAGACTTGGCATATGATTATCTAATATGTAAGGTTTTTTCATTACTTATCCTTCGTTAACTTCGGCTGAAGCAATTTTAATGGCGCGTATGATTCTTAAATAGGTTCCGCAACGGCAGATGTTTCCGTTCATGTACGCTACGATCTCATCCCGACTGGGATTCTTATTTGATTCCAATAGTGCGGCGGCCTGCATTATCTGGCCGGACTGACAGTATCCGCATTGTGGGACTTGTGCCTCTATCCAGGCTTTTTGGAGTGGATGGGACCGGTTTTTTGAAAGGCCTTCTATAGTAGTTACCGATTTTCCTGCTACAGCCGAAACTGGTGTTATGCATGCCCTGATTGGATGACCATCCAGGTGAACAGTGCAGGCACCGCAGAGTCCTGAGCCGCATCCGAATTTTGTGCCTGTCAGTTTCAGATGTTCACGCAGCACCCATAATAAGGCTGTTTCCGGCTGCGGATCGAGCTTGGTTTTAGATCCATTCAATTCAAATTCGATAGACATTCAATACCTTTATTTTCATACAGGGTCTGCTTTACGGTACTACTGTCCTGATTTTTATAAAAACTATGCCATGAGTGATCGCAATGCAAGCTAAATTTTGTTTGCTTATGGAGATAGGAGAAGGCAATTTGGTTTTGGCGAAGTTTACTTTTATGCTGATATCACCAGGCAGATTTTTTCCAAAGACAGCAGCTGAGTAGTTTTTTTGATATAACTACACGAAATCTAATATTTACGCGTAATTTTTGCGTCATGATATAGAATACTTGAATAGTTCTCGTTGGCAATTTTTCTCAAATTAACTGCAAGAGGATCCATATCAAATTGAGGCCGGCGCAGTTGTAAACCATCACGATCATTTCTTTTCCCCCCGCGAATCTGCATCCAGATATTTTTGCCGATAATTTGTTCAATTCCATGAGGACAATAAGATTGCAGTGCGAAACCGATTCTTCTTTGTTTGCTTTTGTTTGGCTTTGAGCCGTGGATAACTGCACCATGGTGGATTGACATTTCACCAGGTTTCAGGATCAGGTTTACAGCCTTTTTTTCATCAACATCTTTGACAACCTGGCCTCTTGTCAGGATATTATTTTCATCAAAGGTATCTTGATGTGGGAGTATATTTTGCTTATGACTTCCGGGTATCATGGCCATGCATCCCATTTCCTCCGTGCTCGGAGTTAAGGCAATCCAGGGTGTAAGGAAGTCGTTGCTGGTCATGCCCATGTAGGTTGCGTCCTGATGCCAGCTCACGAAATGTTCTGTTGAAGGATTTTTGATGAACATCACGGAAGACCATAAGGAAAAGTCCGGACCAATCAAATCTTCAACAGCATCAAGAATTATGGTATTGTGAGCCAGCTCATCTAGTACCATGAAAGTCAGGTGGAGGTTATTGCGGTTTTCCGGATTGAATTCTTCAGGAAAGGCTTTTTCAGCTTCTTCAACCCTTTCCTTAACTTTTAAGGCTTCATCCTCAGACATGACCCGAATTGGTACAATGAAACCTTCATCATGATATTGCTCTATTTGCTTTTCATTCAGGACTTTTCCCATTGGAGTATTTCATTTATAAAATCACAGTTTCTTTATCACTATTAATAAGATGTCTGAGTTCAGGATTTGCTGTTGGATTTGCTCTGGGTAAGTTCCCTGTTAAGCATCAGCTTAAAAATAAATGCTAATACCAATAGCATTAAGCAGACCATGCTCAGCATATTTAGTCCAGATTGAAAACTTTTCTCAGTATCGTATAACAAACCCAGGCTCAGCGGTCCCAGCACGCCGCCTACCTCTGCTGCTGCAAAGAACATCCCCCCTGCAGAACCGGTATAACGTGCGCCAACCTGAGGAATTTCCATCATAATCAGCAGAAGAATAGCCATCATTGATCCCTGGGTAATGCCTTTAAGAACGAGCCCCGTGATAATTATTGGAATGCTGCTTGATTTAAGCAGCAATACTGCTGTTCCGGCAAAGATAAAAAGCATGGAAAGTATCTGTATCCTGATGTTTGAAACGGCCATTCGAGGGATCAACAAAACTCCTGCTATGCCAATCAGTGTGGGTACGGATGCCAGATATCCTGCCTTTACTGAATCAGCTCCGTGAGTCATAAGTATTTCATGCATCCAGTTGGAAAGTGCATGGTTGTAAATAAAAATGCCTATACCCATCAGGAGCAGAATTCTTACAGGTACCAGATTAAAAAGTTCCTTGAACACCTGTATTTGAGGAGGCCTGTCAATATTCCTGAAACGCTCTTCCATGTCGCGACTTTCCGGATTCGCACTGATGATGATCCAAATCAGTCCGGAAAGAAATACCAGATAACTGTAAATCTTAAGCACTTCTCTCCAGTCTCCATCCATCCAGGGCATTATAACCGAATTGGTGATTGAAAGTGCGGTAACAGCTCCGGCTGTAAGTCCTGTTATATAAAGTCCCATTGCCAGGCCTCTCTCTCTGCCTTTGAACCAGAGGCTGATCAGTTTTGGTGCTCCAATTGAAATCAGCGGACCTCCTAATCCAAAAAATGCTACTGCAATCAAGAGAGTGTGGGGGCCTTGTGCAAAACTCCTCGTAAGGCAAGACAATCCTATCAAAACTGCTGAAATCAGCAGTGAGGTACGTAATCCAACACGGTCAATAAAAGTTCCGCATGGCAATGCTGTGAATATATATATCAGCTGCCATGACCCCAGCACCCTGCCCATTTCAGAATAGTTCATGTTAAGCTCCTGCGTTATAGGGCGTACCAGTGGAGCAAGGCTGTATGCAGTCAATCCAAAGCAGAAATAGAGAATCCAGACCCCAAATAGCATAAGCCAGCGCATGGAATAAGTCTGGCTGGGGTCAGTTTGAATAGGATTCAATGAAACGAGCGGCTTAAGATTAAATGTTGAGGATGTTATGAACAGGTGTGGACTGTTCCGCAAATGTCGCTGAACCTGGTTTCTGGCATTGCTGGAAATTCAGGAATATTTCAATGCAGCATCAGTTGTCGGGGCAGCCATCTATTGGGACTATGTAGTGCCCATCTGATTGTATCTGCTTTTCAACTTCAGCATCTGCTTTTTCTGAATGACAGAATTTGCAGCTGTCCAGCGCTTCAGCAGCTTCACCGATTTTTTCCAGGAAAACCCTGGCATATTTAGAAGCATCTTCCTTGTTTCCGCCGGAAGGGAGCAGTACATCAAAATGGATCGTATTTCCTTTTTTGGAACTGGCAAAAGTATCATAAACATCTATTTCCATGGGTATTTTCCTGAGATTATTATTAAATAACTGCTTATGCAGTGAATGGTTTTTCTGGTCGTGCAGGTTTTTAAGCCAGCATCGAAATGCTATACTGTTTAGCTAGAAGTGTAGCACAGCAGAACACATTTGTTCATAAATATTCTTCTGCATAAACTCTATTTAAATGGAGGTTGTCATCAATCCTAGAATTTTACTGCTGCTTTTATCTTCACTCATAACGGCACTTGTTATCATTTTTGTTCCTCCTGTTTCACAGGATCCGGGATATCACAATTTTGCCGACCAGAGAAATATTTCAGGAATACCGCACTTCTGGAATGTTGTAACAAATATTCCGTTTCTTGTACTTGGAATAACAGGTTTTTT
>CAJXDX010000108.1 GCA_913052275.1 uncultured Pseudomonadota bacterium
CTTTTGACGATTTGAGTAACTGCATTGGGTTGAAGCCTGCCCATGTGACAACTTCATCAAGTGGAACCTTGTACCATTGCATCACATTTCGAACACATTGGTCCATGGTTACTGCGGAGCCTGTTGGGCGTGAAGTCTCTTTATCATAAACAACCGGTTCAGATTCAAGAAATAGTTCCAGATCACCCAGTTGATAAATGCCGGGTTCAGCTGCTGCTCCCGCAGTTGCGTCCGTAATCAGAATGGTTCGTTTGGATTCCTTGGCTCTCAGATATACTTTCAATACATCTGGAGAGAGATGATAGCCGTCGGCGATAAAGCTGGCACTAAGCTTATCTTCACTGAGCTGGGCAATTATTGGATTGTTGTTCTTGGAAAGTTCTGCTCTGGTGCCATTCCCCAAATGTGTAGAAAGCATGGCACCCGCTTCAACAGCCTCGCGTATTTTCTCTAGTCCCGCTGACGTATGTCCTATAGCCACGATGATTCCCTGAGATACTAAATGCTCAATAAATGATATGGCCCCGTTCAATTCAGGAGCCAGAGTTACAAGGCAGATTCTTCCACCGGCTGTTTCCTGCAGGCGCCAGAACATATCCTGGTCCACATCTCCAATTGCCTCAACTGGATGACAGCCGGAAAATCCGGGATGTGGTGAGATGAATGGTCCTTCCAGATGGTAGCCGGCAATCATCATTTTTGCCAGTTGGCAGGACTGACGGGAATTTTCCAGATCGCTGAAGCATGATTTCAGATGTTCCTCTGATGCTGTTATCAGTGTAGGCAGACAGGTCGTTACTCCACTGGCAAGCATTGCTTCAAGCGCTTTTTGCAGGGTTTGAGCAGTAATCCCCGGAGTGTTAAAATCAACCCCAGCGAAACCATTTACCTGTAGATCGACCAGGCCCGGGGTTTTGGTTATTTGTGATTCTGCGGAAAAACACAATGAATCATCAATTCCGGATTCTCTCTTGGAATATTCCGGATTTATATTATTTTCAGTTGAGGATGGAAGTTCAGTGATTGGCATAAATGCGTTTTAGCTTTAGCAGTTTAATATAGCTGCCAGTCCAGCTTGTTTTTTTCCACCCATTTGTAGTGATCCTTGAAAGTTAACAAATAAGATGCCTCTTCATCGAGCACAATGGTTACACGGGGATGCATCTGCAGAATTGAAGCGGGACAACTTGCAGAAACAGGACCTTCAATCATTTTGCGTATTGCATCTGCTTTTTTTGCACCATTCGCCATCAGCAGACAATGTCTTGATTCCATAATTGTGGCAATACCCATGGTAACCACATGCCGCGGTACTTCTTCCAGCTTGTCAAAGTAAATTGAGTTGTCCTGAATAGTTTGCTTGCTTAGAATTTTCACCCATGTGCGTGAAGCAAAAGAACCGGTAGGTTCGTTAAATCCGATATGTCCATTTGCACCAATCCCAAGCACCTGCAGGTCTATTCCTCCCGCATCATTAATTAGATTTTCATATTTTCGGCATGTCTCACGCAGGTCCTCGGCGTAACCATCCGGAAGATGAACATTCTTTTTGTCAATGTCTGTGTGGTCAAAAAAATTGCTCATCATATAATAATGGTATGAGCGTTTGTTTTCCGGAGGCAAACCGCCATATTCATCCAGATTGAAAGTAGTGCAGTTACGGAAACTAAGCTCACCGGACTGATTCATTCTGATCAATACCTTATACATTCGAAGAGGTGTTCCGCCAGTTGCCAGTCCCAGTACTGGTTTATCTTTGGTCTGTATGATTTTACGGACCACACTGGCACCCACTTTTGCTCCTGCTTCCGGAGTGTCTCTGATCAGTATTTCCATTTTTTAACAGTACTAATTTTATTATTGACAAACTTTTTTTACTGCGTACTATGCGGGACTATACCGGTCAATTCTAGAGCTTTCCAGATTTATTTTGTTTTTTTCTAATTTGCCATAACAAAAATAAATAATTTTTCAATAAAGAACTGTGCTATAAATTTTCCCTCAAAAAAGTAATGAAACTTATAACAGAAACATGTACTGACGGAGTAATTTCAGCAAGATTTGTAAATGGCGGGAGTGATGAAATAAGCGGATACAGAATTTGCTTCAGCTTGCTCTCAAAATGTTCTGTTGTTTCAGGGTGTAAATTAATGCGTCAGTTTGGCGGATATGTGGAGATGGCTCCTGATAATCAAGGAAGTCTCAAAATTGGTGAGGAATGGAATTTTTCCTTTAAATATGATTTTGATCGACATGCACCTGCAAACGTTTCCTGGGGGCCAATGGGTGCTTACCTTAAATTAAATGATGGTCAAACTGTTGATGTTATCAGTGAACCAATAAAATTCCCCATCAGTCAGGTAACCAGCAAAAAAAAGCTTTCGGCTGAAGAACCAGACCTGCGACTGATACCACATCCACTTTCCTGGAAAAAAAAATCAGCTACATGCAGTTTGTCAGGTGGCATCAAACTGACCGGGAGATTAAATAAAACAGAGAAAAAAGTTATCAGCTCATATCGATCACTGATAGACCGCATGGGATTCAGCTGCATGCTAAATGATCAGGGGGTAGAAGTATGTTTTGAAAATGCAGAGAAAAACTTTGGTGATGAAGAATATGAAATGCAAATCAAACCAGATCAAATTAAGATCAGTGCCTCTCATTACAGTGGATATTTTTATTCACTGGTGAGTCTGCTACAACTGAGGGAAGTGTACAATGATTCTGTTCCATGCGGTGAAATAAGAGATATTCCCAGATTCAGCTGGAGAGGTCAGCATTTGGACTGTGCCAGGCATTATTATGAAGTAGAAAGCATTCTGAGACTGCTGGACCTGATGGCATTTTTGAAACTTAATAGGTTCCACTGGCATTTAATTGATGATGAATCTTTCAGACTTGAGCTTCCTAGTTTTCCTGAATTAGCTGAAAGAACAGGTTTGCGTGGTGATGGTTACCTCATTCCCGGTGTGTTTGGCGGAGGGAAGGGGCCTGAAGGAGGTACTTACTCAGCAGAAGATGTGAAAAGGATTAATGAACATGCTGAAAGTCTGGGTATTTCAGTCATGCCGGAAATAGAAATTCCTGCTCATTCTAAGGCCTTGGTCAAAGTAATGCCGGAGTTGAGAGATCAGCAGGATGAAAGTAATGAAGAATCAGTCCAGGGTTATCTTGAAAACACAATTAATCCTGCAAAACAGGAAACATGGGATTTCCTTAATAAAGCAATTCCGGAAATAAAAAGTATGTTTCCGTTTGGTGTAATACATTTGGGATGCGATGAAATGCCGCAAAAGATCTGGAAAAAATCACCTGCCATAAATGAATTAAAGAAACAACAAGGATTGGAATCAACGGAAGATGTACAGGAATGGACGATGAAGAGAGTTGTAGATATTGTTGAGAAAGCAGGAGGAAGGCCTGCTGCATGGGAAGAAGCTGGCCGAGGGAAAAAAGGAGGAATTGGACATGAATCAATTCTTTTTTCTTGGAGCGGCAAAGAACCAGGACTGAATGCTGCGATGGAGGGATATGAAGTGGTAATGTGCCCCGCACAGCATGTGTATTTTGATATGGCACACACTCCTGAACCGCATGAATCGGGTGTGAGCTGGGCAGCTTTCATCTCGTTGGCTGACGCATTGGAGTGGGACCCAGTTTCGTCCAACGAGCCTGAACTTAAAGAAAAGATTATAGGAATTCAAGGAGGGTTGTGGTCAGAAACTGTGATTAAAGATAGTGATATGGAAGCAATGCTAGCTCCAAGAATACTTGCACTTTCTGAAGTTGCATGGTCTACTTCCTCTAGGAAACGAAGGATAAATGAATTTGTGGGTGCAGCAAGATACTTTGGAAAAATCTTTGAACAACTTAATTGGGAAGTTCACGAACTGGTTTGACATTAAATGGGCATTTATTTTTTCACAGTAAAATGAAATCAAAAATTCTGGGCCATAATACAAATTGGCAGAAATTTGTACGCTCCCACACTTTATATGCATGGTTGCTTATTGCCCCTGCTGCACTTTTTTTAATCTTGATTGTTGGGTGGCCTCTGGTGGAAACTGTGCGACTTTCATTTACGGATGCAGGACTAGGTGGTGAAAAGTACATAGGGTGGCAAAATTTTGAAAAACTTTTCAATAGTCGTAAATATCCTGGAATTGTAGGCAGGACATTTTATTGGATGTTTCTTTCCGTCAGTCTGAAAATGATATTGGGTATCATAGGAGCATTGCTGCTGAACGCCAAGTTAAAGGGAAGGAGTGCCTTTCGTGTAATGGTTATGCCTCCATGGATTGTTCCAATGGCAATCGGATGTATCGGCTGGTTATGGTTATATAATGGTCATTTTGGAATTATCTCAGGAGTATTGATGCATCTAGGTTTACTGGATGGGCCATTTTCATTTCTGGCTTATAAAACCAGTGCATTTTACTCAACTGTAGTTACTGATGTATGGATAGGAACACCTATGGTAACAATTTTTTTCCTAGCAGCAATGCAGGGTGTACCACAAGATCTTTATGAGGCAGCTTATGTTGATGGTGCCTCAAGATGGTATCGATTTCGACGGATTACAATTCCACAGATTATGCCCGTTATAGTAACTATGGCTCTCCTTTCATCTATTTGGACATTTAACTCATTTGAAATCATTTGGATCCTCACAGAAGGAGGACCTAGGGGAGCTACTACAACCATGATTATTGATACTTACAAAATGGCAATTGCAAATTACAAGTTCGGTTACGGTGCTACAAGAGCCTTAATGGTAGTCATTTTGTTAACAGTGTTTTCGTTAATTTATCTCTTATTGCTAAATAAAGTAAATGAGAAATTCAAAATAAAATAATAATGGGAAGATTTAATATATTTCAGAAGATACTGCTTTATATAGCGATTGCTGTATTTATGACGTTTATTCTGCTTCCTTTTTTTGAGATGTTCATGGCATCCTTGAGGCCTCTGGAACATTTATTTCGTTCTCCCTACCAGTTCTGGTCAGATGACATGTCACTCCAGGCTTATTCTGATATTTGGGTCACTGTACCTATGCTGGGAAGGTACATTTTTAACAGTGTTTTTTTAGCAACGGTAACAACAATGCTTTGCATGAGCTTTGTCATACCTTCAGCCTATTCTTACGCACGCTTTAGTTTTAAAGGTAAAAGAATCAGTTTAGGTTTGTTCCTGGGTGTAAATATGTTCGCAGGTGCTGTACTTTTAATTCCTTTATACAAGCTGCTACGTACATTCGGTTTTTTAAACACCTATGCCGCAATGTTTGTTCCTGGAGCAGCCTTCTTAGTACCGACAGGGATATGGCTGTTGAAAGCATATCTGGAAAAAATTCCGATCGAGTTGGAAGAATCGGCTTACATTGATGGTGCGTCAAGAATGTATATTCTCAGAAGGGTGGTGCTCCCTCTTGCAGTTCCTGGTCTAATTGTGGTTGCTGTTGCTACATTCATAGGAGCATATGCTCAACAATTTCTTTTTGCAATTACGTTTAATCAAAAAAGAGAATTTATGCCTCTTCCGGCAGGTATTTTTGAATTTATTGGCTATCAGACTGTAAAATGGAATCAAATGATGGCTGCCAGTTTAGTAGGAATTATTCCAGTTTTGGTAATTTTTCTTTTTTTACAGAAATATTTAGTTGAGGGTTTAACTAAAGGAGCATTGAAGCAATGAATCTTTTTTAGTCGGCAGATTCATTCGCAAAATCAAAATAGACTAAGTAGGAAAGGAGGTGCATAGGTTTAAATAAAGTTTTATTATACTTCTCAGTTAGAAAGAGGAGTTTACTATAATAGCTCTCGTTTGGGTTTGATGATATTTAGTTAAAATACAAAAAAAGTCTAAAACGTGAGCAAATTTTGGTCTCAGGACCATATATTCTAAATATTAAAGGTAAAAATGTACAAAATGAAGAAAACTCAACGGTTCTCGATAATTGGCGTGAGCCTTTTCATGATTGTTGGGCTAGCCCAAATTCAAGCTAAGGAATTAAAATTTATAATGTGCGGCGGAGAAGTTCGCGCAGCTGATCAAAAAGTGATCGATGCCTTTCAGGCCAGTAATCCTGGTGTAAAAGTAA